>JAGQMC010000011.1 GCA_020428815.1 Candidatus Kaiserbacteria bacterium | reverse complement strand
TGTTTTAACAGAGTACTATTTGTGACTTCTGTTACAAACTAGAGACTAGCTCTGGATTGAAACAGCGTCTGATTCGTACTCAGCAGCATCATCAGGTGTAGCACCTGAATCTGGAGCTGTGTCTTCTGCGTCGTTAAATCCAATTGAGTTAACTCGGAAGCTGTATAGACCAGTAACTTCAGGGTTTAGAGATTCTACTGACACTGTTACTGTGTAAGTTTCATCTGCCTCAAGTTCGTAGTATCCATTATCTTCGTCTGCACCTTCGATATCCCAGTCAAGCACTGCTACAAAGTTTGTTGTTGTAGCAACACCATTCTTAAGGATTTGGTAGGTTAGACCAGATGATGTATCAGCAGCTCCTTCAGTAGCAGCTTCAATTGGTACCCATAGATCGTCACCGAAAGCAGTGATTTCAAACTCTAGGAACATTGTTCCGTAGTTATCATCAGTTGTTTCACCAACCACCTGTGTTGAGTCAGTTGAATCAGTACCGTCTGTTGGCTCTGAACCAAGTTCAAGTCCAGTAGTTCGTAAGGTTTGAAGCTTACCGTTTCTATCTGAACCACCTACAGTGATAGTTTCACCACTATTATCACCTTCTGCATCAACCTGATCGGTGTCAATAGAAGCGATGATAGTTGAACCTTCATCAACAGCGTCCATGTCTTCGAAGTCAGCGTATAGAACAACTGTTACAGTTTCGCCTTCTCCAATAACGAAGTCACCGTCAATATCGAAGTCAATTGTTGCAGTTAGGCCAGTTCCATCATATGACTCAGCGTCAAATGATTCACCGTCGATTTCAATACGGAAGTCCTTAACAAGGTTATCCATATCATCACCAACTGAAGCAGCTGTAGTCGCAACAACAACGTCAATTGAGATTAGGTTGTCTAGTACAACATCTCCATCACTATCCTCTGCTGAAAGATCAAACGCGAAGATGATTTCTTCAGTGTTGTTATCTTCATCAAGAGCGATAGTTCTTGCGTCTGGATTTGAATCTGAAGATTCCATTACAAGTTCGTCACCAGTACCAATCTCTTCAATATTGAAGGTTGCAGTGTCGTCAGTAACTGGAGCACCGTCTTCAGTAGTAGCAACACCATCAGCGTCGAAGAATCGGATAGAAACTCCGTCTACATCCCATTCGCCAAGTTCAGCAGCGTCTAGGTTGTTGTTGATAGTAGCAGCCACCACGATATCGAAGTCTTCATCTTCCATACCAATGATGTCAAGACCTGAGAATCGGATGATACCGTTGTCTTCATCACCTAGGTAATCAGAGTCGTCATCAGCAGCTTCTTCAGCTACCTTGTCTCCGTCTACCCATAGTGAGAATGATTCGAATACATCCCAAGCATCTGAGTCAGCACCTTCTGAGTCAGTGAAAGCAAGGTCAAGTCGTGAAATTTCAGCGTCACCATCAGAAAATTCTACGGTGATAACTGCAATTTCTACATCTTCGTCACCTTCTTCAACATCTGTGTCATCTGCGTCATCAACTTCGAAAGTATCTAGAGAAGCTTCTCCTGATAGTTCAAAACTTGAATCATCATCTGAATCATCTTCGTCATCCATCATATCTTCATCGTCCATTGCTGGAGATGAAACACAAAGACCATTAGCCTTAGCGCGTGAAGATGGACCAAAGTAACCAGTTGGATTAACTAGGTTAGCTGGTGAAAGGATTTCTGAACGATACTTAACTTGGAACTTAGATACAGCTGCTGCTGTAGCTGGTCCGTAGTATTCAGTTTCCATTCCGGCTGAACCTGCACCTTCAACTGATACTCGAGTATCAGCGTCAGAGTTTAGGAACTGTTGTAGTTTCATTACATCAGCACCAGTTGAACCTGATGATAGGTCACGTGTCCATGTGTAAGGACACACATCTGATGACATAGAGTCACCACCTTGTCCAAGCTCGCCTTGTAGTTGCGCCACTTGAGCAAGTAGATCATTAATCATTTGCTGTAGCTCTTCCGTTGTTTGAGCTGATGCTGTTGAAGCAAAAGCTGAGAAGACCATAGCAACTGCTACAAAAGCTACTGCTAGCTTTGAAGCAAAATCTTTTGCAATTGTCATAACTTTAATTACTGTAATATTTTTTGTGCAATTAGCTGCACGCTTTTGTTCCCTTCCCCCGGGAACTTAAGTTGATAAAACTAATAATATGAATTAATTCATATTAGTAAGCGGTTTATCATATCGCTTACGTAATATCACCAAACTTAGTTACTTATTATAAGTACTAAGCTAGGCTGCGAATTGAGGTCTGAGTATCAATCGTTAAACAGTCAAGGAAATCCTGAGGACTTCCGTCGGGATAAGGTCAGTCGGTAGTAAGTTCGTAGAAAACTATAAAAGTTCTACGAGCGATCTGGATTAATATTCGAACCGCGCTTCTAGCAATTTCCTCTAGGAAAGGAGGAAATTGAGAACTAAATTCGAAATAATCGCTTCGCTCATTTTCTTATTCAATATTCAGTTTTCAACGAACAAATCCCGCTAATGTTTTCCCTTCTTCTTTGTTAGAAAAAAGGCGCACTAGCGCACACAAAGATAGTAACATTTTTTTCTAGACTCGGGAGTTCACAGGTTGTGGATACATGGTGTTATAGAAACCAATTTTATCCCTCAACCTAGCCTCCTAAAGACTATTCTAGTGAATAATATTCACCTTATAAAACGTGCACTTCTTTGCTCTTATCATGAAGACGACCAGCTGATATGATTCTTACTCCAACAAAAATTAGAAAATAAAATAACAATCTTTGCAAATTACACTGTATACCTATTTGGGTTTTAGTGTAAAAGTTAGGACTGGACATTGTCTCTTTCATTATCTTTGTATACGACTGCCAGAGCCAACCTGTCCTTTTATATACTAGTTGTCTTCAATAACAGTATTCTTACCTCAAAGACACAAAGAGTCAAGTACTTTTACGTAAGGTTAGTTAGTCTTAGAGACTGAGTATTTAGACCAACGTCTTTCTCCTTCTCTCACAACTTGTCCTTTTTCTATAAGACTATTAAGTTCACGCTGGATTGTCTTCTCACTCACATCTGTAATAACTTCAGCAATGTCTTTTACTGTTGCCTGGGGCTTAGCTTCAAGGACTGTCTTTATTCGTTCAGCTCTATCAGTCATCTGACTATAGACTAGATAGGCATCAGTACTAATGTCACCAGCGGGAATGTGGACTCTTTGTTTACGTGGAGTAACAGTCTTAGTGGCAGCAGTGCTGCTTTTAGCAGCGATAATAGGTGTCTCATCCATTCTGATTCCCTGCTTATTTAGATAGTGATTATTGACGTAGCGCAAGATGCTATCCAGCTGATCCGCCAAAAGCGCCAGTACCTCTGCGGTAATGACTCCCGCCACTTCCGCGACTCTTAAAGTACTGTCTAACCCCACTAGTTGATACTGCAGGTTTAATAGACCTTCGGGTTGCTCATGTGGCTGAAGTGTTAGTGTCTGGAGTGACAATTCGTGAGTCTTTAAAGCTCTGTCCTTAATTATACTCAAGTGCGTCTCTGTGATTGAGTCTGACTTTGTCTCAGACAAAATGTAAAATATAACGGACACTAGTTTTTCCGTTTTTTTAAATACATTATTATAAAAATTATTGTCCTCAGACAGTCTTTTAATTTTAATTATTTTGTCTTTTTCTCCCAGCATTGTCTTTGTGTCTTTAACGGCTTTTAAGGACTTTTGCTTTACGTTTCTTTTACTATAAAGACAATTGTTGGACTTTGCAATATTTACACTCTGGTCCTTTACTGTCTTAAATCTGCCCTTTAATTGGACCACAAATTAGCTCGTCACATGCTATTATGGTGTCACTAGTATCAAAATATTTGCAAGCAAGAATTAGACATCATGGCCCGTAAGAAAAGAAAAACTAATAAGGTGAGAAAGCCCCTATTTGAAGACTTGAGTCCACACGCTAAGCAAGCCATCTGGGCAGTTGTAGTGGGTATTTTAGGTGTCTTCTTTTTGTTTTCACTGCTTGACTACGCTGGTCCGGCTGGAGGCTGGGTGGCCACGGCACTTTCCAAACTATTCGGCGCTGGAGCTTGGTTGGCCCCAATTATTTGTTGTATCTATATATATGTATTATTAAATCCACGCGAGGAAGACAATGAGCTTAGCGGAGCCAAGATAGCTGGGACCAGCCTACTCTTCCTATCAGCCTTAGGTGCCCTAGAACTATCAGAAGCTGGACGTGGCGGCTGGATTGGCTTAGCGATTGAGACTCCCCTAGTAGCAGCCGTTGACTCTGTCATCGCTGCAGTGTTGATTTTTGGTTTAACACTAATTTCCATCTTCCTCCTCTTCAACACTGGTCTCAAACTACCGGCTTGGGGGCGAAAGAAGGATGGGGAGCTAGAAGATGATTTTAGTGATATTGAAGAATTAGATATACCAGAAGACGAAGAACCTGAAGAAACCGAAACCGATGAAGAAGGTGAGGAAGGTGAAGGTAAGAGCCTGGGAGCAATGACAAAGAAAATTGCCAATATCGGTAAAACTAAGAGTAACGATATTGTCATAAAAAATTTCAACGGCACCTACGTTGCTCCTTCCCTGTCACTCCTTAGCAAAGAAAAAGGTAAGGCTCAGATTGGTGACGTCAAAGCTAATGCCAACACCATTAAGCGAACGCTAAGAGACTTCGGTATCAGCGTTGAGATGGATGCAGTTGAAAGTGGTCCGACTATCACCCGCTATGCCCTCAAGCCAGCCCAAGGTGTCCGCATCGCTAAAATTGCTGGCTTGCAGCAGGAACTACAACTAGCCCTCAAAGCTTCCTCAATCCGCATCGAAGCTCCGATTCCGGGTAAGTCGCTGGTGGGTATTGAAGTACCAAACCAAACCCGCGCTACTGTTGGACTAGCCTCCCTCCTCTCAACCCCAGAATATACCGATTCACCACACCCACTCATTGCTGCCCTAGGAAAAGACGTGACTGGCAACGTGCACTTCTCCAACATTGCTCGTATGCCGCACGGTCTAATAGCTGGTACCACCGGAGCTGGTAAGTCAGTGGCTATTCACAACATCATCATCTCACTTCTCTACCGCAACTCACCAGACCAGCTTCGCTTCATCTTGGTTGACCCTAAACGAGTAGAAATGACTCTTTATAATAAAATCCCCCACCTGCTCACTCCAGTAATTACCAATGCTAAGAAGACTATTCAAGCGTTGTCTTGGGCAGTAAAGGAAATGGAACGACGCTACGACATTCTAGAGGCTGAAGGTAAACAAAATATTGCTTCGTACCATGAAGATATATATCAACCAGCTAAGCAGGACTGGGAAGAAAACGGTGCTGATGCCGAAACACGCATAAACCTACCTGAGGCATTACCTTATATTGTCATCATATTGGATGAGCTAAACGACATCATGCAAGCCTACCCACGTGAGCTTGAAGCATGTATTGTCCGTTTGGCCCAAATGTCTCGAGCAGTTGGTATTCACCTCATCTTGGCTACCCAACGACCTTCAGTAAACGTGATTACCGGTACCATTAAAGCCAATATCCCTACCCGAATCGCCCTCATGGTGGCTTCACAAATCGACTCGCGCACCATTTTGGATAGTCCTGGTGCCGAGAAGCTGCTGGGTCGAGGTGACATGCTTTACCTACCTTCCGACAGTCCAAAGCCAATCCGCCTACAATCAGCCTTTATCTCTGAAGGAGAAATTAAGAAAGTGGTTGATTACCTCAGGCAACAAGATGCCCACGAATTAGACACTATCGACTTTGATGAAACTGCGAGCAATAGCAACGATTCCGTCTTCAATGCAATGGTTGGAGGTGACGATGCTGACGATGATTTGTACGAAGATGCCCGCGTAGCTGTCATTGAGGCTGGTAAAGCTTCAACTTCATACATTCAGCGTAAATTACGAGTTGGTTACTCCCGCGCTGCCCGCTTGATGGACCTCTTGGAAGAAAATGGTGTTATTGGACCAGCACAAGGCTCTAAACCACGAGAGATTCTAGCCCAAACTGGGGCTGATGAGGTTGATGATGAATCAGCAGAATACAGGGAGGGCAATCATTCGGAAGAAAACCACCCTTACTAACTAACACCATGACAGAGACCACTCCTTTTCGCACCGTTATCAAGCTTTGTCTGGTTGTGATTGGATTGATGTTAATGACTACCTATGTGGTGTTCCAAGCTCGTCATCTAATCATTGGACCGGAAATTGTTCTCTTTGATGCGCCGGCTACCCACCAGAATGAGCGTCTGGTACATTTATCAGGCCAAACTCACAATATTTCTAGACTTTGGCTCAACGGAAGACAAATTTATACTGACGCCAAGGGAAGGTTTGAGGAAGCGTTAATCTTAGAAAATGGCTATACTATAGCTACTTTACGGGCTGAAGACAGATATGGACGAGAGACTACCGTCACTCGTGAATTTGTCTACACTCCGGCAAGTTTTATCGAGTGACCAGATCGGACCCAGTGTCCTACTCTCACTTGAAAGACAATTACCGTGTATAATCTAGAAACATTTACCACTTAATTACGATTAAAATGGCAACAAAAAAGAAACCAGTAAAAAAACCTGAAAGTACAGAAAAAGATGACAAGAAAGGAGTAAATGAAATCACTGAAACTCTACGCAGTATCAAAACCAAGTTTGGTGATGAAGCGATTATGACTCTGTCAGAAACTAAACACGTTGATATTGAAGCGGTTCCTTCCGGTTCGATTGGTTTAGATGACGCACTGGGGATTGGCGGTTATCCACGAGGACGAATTATTGAAATCTACGGTCCAGAGTCTTCTGGTAAGACCACTCTAGCCCTTCATGCGGTTGCCGAAGCCCAAAAAGACGGTGGCATCTGTGCCTTTATTGATGCTGAGCACGCTATGGACCCAGAATACGCTGAAAATTTGGGCGTTAAATTGGATGAACTTTTAATTTCACAGCCCGATAATGGTGAACAAGCCCTGGAAATTGTGGAGTCACTAGTGCGCTCCGGTAAACTAGATGTGATTGTCATCGACTCAGTGGCAGCTCTTACTCCCCGCGACGAAATTGAGGGCGAAATGGGCGCTCACCACGTTGGTAAGCAAGCTCGTCTGATGAGTCAGGCACTACGAAAACTAACTGGTATAGTAGCCAAAAGTAAAACGGTGGTTATTTTCATTAACCAAATCCGAATGCAGGTGGGAGTAATGTTTGGTAACCCAGAAACTACCCCAGGTGGTAAAGCGCTTAAGTTCTATACTTCTGTCCGTCTAGACATTCGTCGTATCGCTCAGATTAAAAAGGGTGACGAAGTGGTTGGTGGTCGCCATCGAGTGAAAGTAGTCAAAAACAAAGTGGCATCTCCATTCCGCACGACCGAGTTTGACCTCATCTACGGTGAAGGTATTTCCAGTGAAGGTGAGCTCTTGGCCCTCGGTGAGAAATATAAGATGGTCACTAAAGCCGGCGCTTCTTATTCGTACACTCCCCCAGGCGGCGATGAATCAGCCTTAGTTAAGCTAGGACGAGGATACGATGCTGCTCGTACTACCCTGAAGGAAGACAAAAAACTTAAAAATGAGTTATTGAAGAATATTAGAAAAGCCCTTAAAGAAGAAGCGAAATAAAGAAGCAAATTTATAACATCATTTAAAAAGCTGACTGGCTCCTTTGGAGCCAGTCAGCTTTTTAACACAACGTTTTTTATGCTCGCATCAGCACCGGGGTTTTGGACGACAAATCTTTTGCCAACCGATAAACCACCGAAGCAGCAATTAAACATGACAACGCAAGAGTAGCAACGGTGAGCATTTCACCGTGAGTGGCCGCATTTACGACCGAACTGTACATATATTGTGGCACGTGACCCACTTGTACCGCCAACAAATTATTTATAATACTCGCGACATGGAGCCAATCTGCCAACAACAGACCTGCCGCTCCTAGGAATACGCCCCGCCACATCATTGGGTGTATTATGACACTCAAAATATAGCTGTAATACACGCGACGCATTATTTGCTTTTGCATTACTTTTGTATCCATACCCTATATAACCATTTTATTCTGAATAAGGTTACATAAATAAACTATAGCCAAAAGTGCCAGTGATTACCGACATGGTAATTAAAATAACCACATTTGCTATTTTCTTATCCATTTTCTTCAAAACAGTTCTCCCTAGCATTGTCGCAACGACCATCACAGGTATTAGATACATAACTGGCAGTAGTTGTCCATATTCTACCTGTCCGGTACTTAAACGCACGACCACTGACACAAGTAAAACCAGAGCAGAAATAAATGAGGTTGTTCCGTTCATCTCTGCTAAGCTTAAATTCTCAGCCAATAAATATTGCTTGCGTATTCCGCCTCCGCTACCTAGACCAGTACCCTGAAGAAATCCAGACATTATACTCATCCCAGACAATTCCAATTTATTTAACTCTTTCTTGACTTTATCCTTGGCAAATATATTTCTTAGAGTCTTGATAAGAAAATGAATAGACAAAATAAAGACAGTCCACAATAGCATAGTAGCCGGTATATAACCCACAATCAGAGCACCTAGAGCTGACCCTAATATTGATATTGGTAGAATACCTTTTATATACTTTGAAGCAATCTCCCTTCTGAAGACAAAGGCTTTAATTGAACTATTCACAAAGAAAAAGAAGGAGGCGATACTTACAGCTACGTGGGGTTCCACCACCATCGCCAAAAGTGGATTTATTACAAAAGAACCCGACACCGGAACCACCACAAAGAAAAAGGAAGAAACCCCTAGTATTAGATAAATAAATAATTCCATATCCTGATTATATCAGTGCTAGTCCGCTAGCAATTCTGATTCTTTGCCGTCTGAGTGCTTGCGGAAAGCAGCTTTGGCGCGGTGAATACGAGCCTTGATAGTACCGACATTCTCCCCGGTTTCTTCGGCTATGTCTTGGTGACTCCAGCGTTCTAAATAATGCAAGCGCAGCACTGTAGCAAAGTGAGTTGGTAACTTCTCAAGGGTACGCTCGACAGCATCTTGTTTTTGATTGAAACCAGAGTGTAACGCCCATTCTCCGTAGTGCTGTTCGTATTCTGGGTCCATATTGGAGAAACGTTCATTGTTCTTTACTAGCTTTTGATAACGGGTAAAAGCGGTGTTCATGAGAATGCGGTAAGCCCATGAGGAAAACTTAGCGCCAGATTGCGGTTCGTATTTATCAGCGTTTATGTAGATTTTGGTAAAAGCATCTTGCACTACCTCCTCAGCATCTAGCGAGTTGTGAATAATGGTTCTGGCCTTACGCATAAATGGTTCTTGGTAACGCTCAACAATGATTTCATAGAGCCACGGTGAACCCTGAGATTTGCGTAAAATCTCCTCGTCTTCCCAGTCCTTAGCTTCCTCTTTTCCGGCAAAACCCAACATAGTCTATGCATACTATCACCTATCAGAAATTACAGAAGTTGCGTAATTTCCCTTTCCTGCTATAAAATACACCGAAATTATCAATATTTAACTCGTGCGCGCCGCCACATAAATACATGCCTGTTTTGTCATACAATCAAATAACTCTTAAAAAGGTCATCATCCAAGATGGTGAACCTTATTTGGTAATCGCTTCTCACGTATTTAGAAAGCAACAAAGAAAGCCTGTAAATATAACCAAGCTCAAAAATCTAAAGTCCGGTCGAGTGGTAGAGATCACCTTCCACCAAAATGAGACTGCTAATGAGGCGGATTTAGAGACTAGAACTGTCACTTTTATCTTTAAAAAACCGGGTGAATATTGGTTTCATAACGAAAACAAACCAGCCGAACGTTTCTTTCTCACTGAAGAATTAGTTGGTGACCAAGGCAAATTTCTTAAAGAACGGTCTGATATTGACGCCCTGCTATTTGATGACGAGGTCATTGGTCTAAAGTTTCCCATCAAGGTTGAACTGAAAGTTAAAGAGGCTATGCCGGCAGTTAAAGGCAACACTTCGAGTGGCGCACAAAAAGAAGTCACTTTGGAAACTGGCGCCACCATTATGGTACCGATGTTTATCAACGAGGGCGACGTAGTATCCATCAATACCGAGACTGGTGAATATTCGGCTCGAGTTGATAAAGCTTAAATACAAAAGGCCGGAAGCTTCGCTTCCGGCCTTTTGTACTCCCGCAAACTTATTTTAAGGAAAAGGATGACCCAGATACGAGGAACAGCAAGTTTTTAGAAGGAGCGGTAGATTGCTACCGTGACTGATAAAAACGAAGCTGTAACAAAGTAAATGGGTTATATCTTTCCCTTAAAATGGGATGTCTTCGGGGTTGATTTCCTCTTCTGGGTAATCCGGCACTGACGGTGCTTTATCATCACTCTTTGCTGATGTATCTGAGTTACCTGTAGATGATCCCCCACCACTACCATTCTTGGGACCAAACTGAACTCGGTCAGCCACAATTTCTGTCCGGTACATCTTCTGACCATCTTTCTCCCAAGAGCGAGTTTGTAGACGTCCTTCAACGTAAACTCCATTTCCTTTGGTAAGATACTTAGCACTGTTTTCTGCCTGACTTCCAAACACCACCACATTGTGATATTCGGTTTGCTCTTGTCGATTGCCGTCACGGTCTTTGTAGACACGATTAGTAGCAATGCCTAGCGTACAGACATTGATCCCGCTCGGCAGGGCTTTTAGCTCTGGATCGCGAGTTAGGTTACCATAAATCATTGCCTTGTTCAGATACATAAAATAAGTAATTCTTTAACGTTTATGAAAGCTATTATAACCTGTATTGACGGACATTCTAAATTCGGACACAAAAAATGACCGGCGCCAAAGGCGCCGGTCATTTTTACTATTTCTCAATTTCTTTCTAAAATAACTGAATTTTCCATTTGCAGTAAGTTTTAGTGTTCTATCACTAAGTTCAGAAATGACTCAGATACAAGGCATGGGAGGAAAATGATACGAGCGGGACTGATTGTCCAGTGAGTATCATTTTACCGAACCATAACGCAGTAGATGAGTTATGTTCTGGGCTTAGTGTTAGTGTTGGATGTATGGCAGTAGAGCCATAAATCGTGCTCGCTTGGTTGCTTTGGCAAAATTTCGCTGCGCCTTAGCAGTCATACCAGTTCGTCGTCGATTTAACATCCGAGCATGTGGATTGACATTGCTTTTTAGGCGCATAACATCTTTAAAATCAATGTGATTGGCCGGCATATTAGTTGTTGTTTGTTTTTCCATACTTACTCTTTATCTTCTGTTACCTCGCTGTCTGTCTCAGATTCTGAAGCATCTTCATCAGTTGCTGTAGTAGCTTCTGCTTCTTCCTCATCTAAATCAATAGTTTCTGACTTTCCTTGTTCAGCCATAGCTTGGTGGAAGAAGTATGGGTTCTCTTCTTCTACCTTGGTTAGCTTAATGATAAGATGTCGTAAAATTGACTTGTTACCTCCTATTTCTTCGTCCAAATGCTCTACTTTAGCTGGATCAACTGTGAAACGAACCCAACCAAAATAAGCGCTAGAAAACTTACGATTTCTACCTTCTAAATGCTTAACGATTTCGTAAGCTAATTCAAAACGCGCAGGTGCTTCTTCAACCCCCAATTCTCCTCCGGCTTTAGTAATTAAGTCTTTCAGTGTTTGAAAAACTTCAGCTACTTCCCCTTCAGCAACCGTTGGAAGTACGTGGAAGGCTAGTTCGTATGACTGAGCCTCGGCTGCTGGCATGGTTTCTTTACTCATTTGTTTAGAAACTTAAACTGTTAACGCCGAGAACATTACCATAGATACTCTTTAGCTTCAAGACTAACCCCATGCTAGAATAGTCTTTATGGAAAAAGCCCACCATAACCATGATCGCAAACACGATCCTGTCTTCTATTTCATAGCTGTCATAGCTATTATTGGGGTGGCCGCATCGAGCTACTTAGCTGTAGCTCGTAATGATGATAAAGAAAAACATTTGCAAGATCGCAATGCCCTCCTGCAACAACTCAACAACACCAAATCAAATCTAACGGTAGCTGAGATGAACATATCTGAATTAGAAAATGAACTTAATGATATCAAGGAAGAGTTAGATGATTTAGCTGATGATTACCGAGACGAAAAAAATCGCAATGAAGATTTTGAAGACCAAATTCGCAGCTTATCAGGCACCTTGGGTGATTTAGATAAATTATCTAAAATTGATAAGGAATTATTACAAAAATACTCAAAGGTATACTTCCTTAATGAAAACTATATCCCAGAACGATTGAAGCAAATCGATGACAAATATATTTTAGAGGGTAAAAATGACCAATATTTCCATGCCAATGCTATCAATCACCTGGAAGACTTACTCAATGCAGCCAGACGAGCAGGGATTGATTTAAAGGTTGTATCAGCCTATCGTTCTTTTGATGAACAGGTTGAGGTAAAAGGACATCATACTCAGGTCTATGGAGAGGGCGCTAATGCTTTCTCAGCGGATCAGGGATATTCAGAACACCAGCTCGGCACAACTGTAGACCTTACTGTCCCTGCGGTTGGAGGTACATACGAAAGTTTTGCTCAGACCGAAGCTTACGAATGGCTTTTAGATAATGCTTACAAATATGGTTTCATACTGTCTTATCCTGAAGACAATACTTTTTACATTTTTGAACCGTGGCATTGGCGCTTTGTCGGCACAGACCTGGCGCGCCATCTAGACCGAAATAATGAAACTTTCTATACAATGGAGCAGCGTGATATTGATGAATATCTGCTGGAGTTGTTTGATTAATTATTAAATGGAAAGGGCCGGCTCCTTA
>JAGQMC010000010.1 GCA_020428815.1 Candidatus Kaiserbacteria bacterium | reverse complement strand
TATATAAATTAATCTCTAGTGATTTTACTTAGATATCGAGCCGCAGTTTCGCGACCTCCCAAACCAAAAGCTAGACCAAAAGCTAGTGACACTCCGAATACCAAACCAGCAAACAACAACTGCACTAACTCAGCAGCAATCTGTAGTTGATTGAGAGCTGCCAAGACCGCAAACACAATGATGGCGTACTTAACAAAACTAGCAATCATATCAGCAGTACGGAAACCAGCTGCTCGAGCCGCTCCCGCAACACTGTCAGCTACCAAGGTCGATACTGCCACTGCTCCCAGCAAGATTAGCGCTGCAACTACCACCCGAGGGATGTAAGTCAGAATTTCGATGGTAAAGAAACTAGTGACTTCTTCTAAGTGTAAAATATCAAGAGCCACCACCACAAAGACTAGAATAACGAACCACTTGATTAGAGAACCAACAAACTCAGCTGGCTTAAACTGATACCCAGCCCGTTCACTTAAGGTGTCTACACCTGCCCTATCCAACATTTTTGTGATATTGAGAACCTTAAAAATTCTAGTGACAACACTTTTACAAATGTTACCAACAATACACCCAATAACCACAACCACTATAGCGATTACTAGTTCCGGCAAAAAACCAATTAGGTCAGTCCATAATTCACGAAACGAATATTCGAGTGATGATAACAATCCTCTATTCATACGCTTTATTATTTATGCTTATAACTTACATATATAGTACGACAGCTTTATTCTAGTTTTAAATTTTGAAACAAAAGCTCATTTTGTCAAAGAGTTGATAGCTATTGACTTATACTATTTTGGTTGTATTATATTAGAAGTGGTTATTTGGACCACAATTATATAAAACAAGGAGGGGGTCATGAAACCCAAAAGGAGCCACCAGTGGGTAGCCACCGGACTAATACTAATAGCACTGGGTGCGGTTATTGTTTTCGCACCATTGCCGGCCAGCTTGACCATCAAAGGTCTCGTTGGAGCAGGACTGATCGGGTCAGGTGTAGCTCTACTCTGACTACCCCTCCCCAACGACTCCGAACGTTAGCGTAACTGTGCGTTCGGAGTTTTTCTTTATTATTTCAAAACAAAAAGCGCTGAATGAACCAGCGCTTTCTGTTTATGGTCTACAAAACTTATTTCAAAGTTACTGTAGCGCCAGCTTCCTCAAGCTTAGCCTTTAGTTCCTCAGCATCTTCCTTCTTAAGACCAGCCTTTACTTCAGCTGGAGCTCCGTCTACCATTTCCTTAGCTTCCTTTAGACCTAGACCGCAAGCTTCCTTAACAACCTTAATCACAGCAATCTTCTGCGCACCAGCGTCAGTTAGTTCAACTGTAAATTCTGACTGTTCTTCGCCACCAGCGTCTGCGCCAGCTGCTGGCCCAGCTACTGCTACAGCAGCGGCTGATACACCAAAGCGCTTTTCAAGCACCTTTACTAGCTCATGTAGTTCAAGTACAGACATTTTCTCTACTTGTTCTACTAGCGCCTTGAATTCTTCTGGCACTTCAACTGATTCATCAACGTCTGATTCAGACTTTGCTTCTTCTGCTGGAGCCTCTTCCTTAGTTTCTTCTGCAGCTACTTCCGGAGCAGCTGTTTCTTCTGTAGTAGTTTCTTCTACTACTGCTGTATCTTTTTCTTCTGACATGATAATTTATTTTAGTTTCATTCCAATTTTCTAGAAAACGTCTAGATTGCATCAACTGCACGAAGCACAAGGAAATTTTTGCGAGTCGTACTAAACGTACGATGAGAAAAAATTTCCGTAGTGCGACAAAGCAGATGGTGTGAGCTAGGCGCTTTTCTTCTCAGCGATAGCGTTGAGTCCAAGAACAAGTCCCTGGATTGGTGAATTAATAACGTTTACGAACATACCGCGTAGAACTGGCAATGGTGGGATTGAAGCAATTTCAGTCATTTCGATTGCATCCTTATACACCCCTTGGAATACTCCACCAACAATTGAAATGTTGTCTTTGTACTTCCCTGCGAATTCTTTGATGTTCTGAGCTGGAGCAATCGCGTCTTCGCTATACGCTAAAGCGATTTCTCCCTCAAGAGCTGGCATTTCACCCGAAAAAACTCCATCAAACGCTCGTTTCATTAAAGTTTTCTTGGCTACGAAATAACCTACTCCTTCCTCTCGTAACTTGGCTCGCATTGCAGTAATGTCATTACCAGTCATGCCGTTAAATTTAACGAACACAATTGAATCAGAATCACTTTTTACGCCATCAAGTTTGGCAAGAATATCTTGCTTTTTTTCTTTTGTAATTGCCATTTAAATATGGATTACGTTCTTACAAAAACAGGCCCGACATAAATCTTATGAGGGGCTCGACCAACAAACTAGAATAAAATAGTTTGACCTCGGCTGGCGCACCAAACGATGCTTTACTTTGTTCCCTTTACGAAACAAGACCAACTGTCATGAGCCTGTTGGAGAACATATTACTTATTTTAAGAAATTTAGCAAGGTGCCGGCAGAGTGGGCGGCTTCGCCGCCCACTATTTCTTGTTCATAAAGCTCTGAATCTCCCCTGCTGTGGGTTACTATAAGGTTCTATGGAAACCAACCTACTGATGTATAAAAACAACAAGAAGATAACTGCAGTAGCAGCAATTATCTATACTATTTTTATTTTGCTAATCATTAACGATATCTATCCGTTAATTATTGGCGCTATATCAGGCCTTCTGCTGCCAGGACTTATACTTGCAAAATTCCTATCAGAGACAATCGCTTTAGTAGTATCTAGTGTCTTCTTAATATTACTAGTTAGACTAATTAGTAAAAAAGGCAAAACTCCCTTACTAATATTTGCCGCTACTTATTGCGTCTTAAACATTGGATTAGCAATATTGTACGCTAGTTCATTTAACTAGAACTAGTCATAACCTAGCCCTTGTTTTAATTTGTTAATAGACAAATCAATTTCGCTTAAGTTAACTCTAAATAGCCACTCTAATAACTTGACTTCTTGAACTAGACTGTTTAATCGCCTCTCTACTATTTTTCCTGAACGTTTATTATCGCTCTCATAGATTCGTTCAATTCTATCCACCCTTCTCACAAGATGTCGTTTGACCTTATCTCTTAAGTCAGCAGTTTCTATAGATACTCTTAGTTCTACAAATAGTTCTTCGATGGTTGGCGTAGAATCAATTTCAACAATACCAATCGCATAACGAGAAAAATGATTGGTGTCAAATAGTATCAAGTGGTTTTCTATATCTACTTCAGATGGAACTACCTCCCAAGAGACTGTTTCTGGATTGTAGTACATCGCACTAAGCTGCTGTTCGTTTAAGCCCATACCTTGCACCAACTCTGGATCGTATGGCAACGACACTGTAGCTTCAAAAGTGCCGTTTTCTAAACTACTTTCTATATCCCAAAAAGTAGGTAACATTTCTACATTTTGTGGAATCACTCCAAACACAATCACTTCATTCTGTTCATCCACATAAAACTCCGTACCCAGAGGAACTACTTCTGAAAAGTCAAAGGCAACTGTAGAAACATCGAACTGTGAGCTGGGTTCAGGCAAAACCATCCTTTCAATCTTGTCGATGCCAGCCCATTTAATTGGTTCGATAAACCGGTTCTGTCCAGTCAAATCAATAAATATCGGACCTTGGGGACCACTGCCGCCAGGGCTGCTATTCTCTGTTCCCCAAATTCCCTCATACTCAAATATAATTCCCTCTATATTTTTGATATGCCCTAATATATGATTGCCACTATTTGAAGTAAAATCATTTGTCTGAAATGGTATCTCATGCTCCCCGTCAACACCATTATCAGGATAGTTAGCGTGAGAACCCAATGCTGTAAAACTAACCACCCTACCTGAGTCAAAAGTTACTTCTTCAGAACCCCAAGCTCTACGCACCGAGTCATATTGAAATAAATTATGAAGCTCATCGTCACCATCATTATGATGTGCCGAAAAGGCCACGTAGGCAGGCTGGTCAGTTTCATTATCCAAGAACACAAATACTGACTCCCAGTCACCCTCATGGTCATTAAAGCCACCAGTTTGGCCCCAATTATTCATCGCGTAGAAATACCAGTATTGCAGTACGGTAAAATAATGAGTGTCACCTTGACTGTCTGTGTAACTATCATTCATTCTATGGACGTACACAGTCGTGGTCGCCT
>JAGQMC010000009.1 GCA_020428815.1 Candidatus Kaiserbacteria bacterium | reverse complement strand
TAAACTAATCCAGCAAGAAATACCGGTCATTAAGATAAAAAATTTTTTACGTAACATGTCTATCTTGTCAGACTTCCTAGCTTTCTTTGAAGTCTGGCGAATTATCATAAAAACCAAACCTGACGTACTCCATGTCACTAGTTCCAAAGCTGGTGGTATTGGGGCCTTAGCCGGTCGGTTGTCTGGAGTGAAAAACATCGTGTTCACGTCTCATGGTCTTACTTTTGATGAAGTGTGGCGACCAAGCTGGCAACGCGTTCTAATTTATGCAGGAACTTGGCTGACTATGCGCTTGGCTCACCAAAGCATTATGATTTCTACCGAGACATACGAAAGGGCCCATCAAATGCCTAGCATGGCCGGCCGAGTAAAGTTAATCTGGAATGGAGTAGCAGACATTGACTTTGTAGACAAAAGCGAAGCGCGTAAAAAGTTGGCGTCATACGTTTCCAACCGTGCCTTTTGGATTGGTGGAATTGGTGAACTTCACCCTAATAAAAATTGGTCCGTAGCGATAAAGACCATGGCCTCGTTGCCCAACCATGTCCACTTACTTATTATTGGTGAGGGAGAAGAGCGGCAGTATTTAGAAACGCTGATAAAGAAATTAAATCTCAGTAACCGGGTCCACTTACTAGGATACATTGATGGTGCGACATATTTAAAAGCTTATGATGTATATCTTCTCCCCTCCCTGAAAGAAGGTCTTCCATATGTATTACTAGAAGCTGGATTAGCTGGGTTACCAGTTATCGCCAGTGACATCCCTGGCAATCAAGACATTATAGAAAGTGGTCAATCTGGTTTTTTAGTAAAGCCAACAATTGATTTACTAGCGACTACCTTACAAATGCTCATTCGTGATGAGGGTATGCGTCGACAGCTGGGAAATAACTTGCAAGTAAAAGTTAAATCATCCTTCTTTGTAGACCAAATGGTGACCGATACGATTGCCTGCTACGAATCCAATATGTTGGAAGCGGTGTAGCGGATTGGAGCATAACGAGCCATTCCCATCACCATCCCCACTGCTAAAAACTCTGTCATTAAATGGGATCCCCCATAACTTAAAAATGGAATGGTGGTCCCCGTCACCGGTAAAAGACCAATATTCATACCAATATGCACAAAGAAGTGCGCAACCAAAAGCATACAAACTCCAGAGGTAAAGAGTCTCTCGAAATTAGTATCTCCTCTAGTCGCATGCTTCAGAAGACGCCAAACCACCACTGCAAAAAGTGAGAAAAGTAACACGACCCCTATCATTCCCCACTCCTCGGCAAAGGCGGCAAAAATAAAATCAGTTTCGTATTCTGGTAGAAATAAAAGCTTGGACTGGGTGCCGTAACCAATTCCCTTACCAAATAATTCACCCGAACCAATGGCTACAGTTGATTGATATGCATTGTAACCAGCTCCCTGAATATCAGACAAGGGGTCCAAAAAAGTGGTGATTCTCTGCTTTTGGTAATCCTGAAACGCAAACTGCCACATTAGTCCAAAGGCGACTGCTCCCAGCAAAAACACCGTTGCTAGATGTCGTAACTTAATGCCGGAAACTAACACCATCCCCAACCAGACAAAGAACATAATAATTGCCGAACCAAAGTCGGGCTGAATAAATACTAAACCAAAAATAGATAGAGCATAGATGCCCGAAATGATAATATGCCTAAAATCTCCAATGAGTTCGTGTCGCTTTGCAAAGTACTTAGCTAATACAATTATTAAAATAAGCTTGGCGGGATCAGACGGCTGTAAAGAAAAGAAACCTAAGTCAAACCGACTTTGTGCCCCCAAGGTAACCTCTCCCACAAACAATACCAGGATTAAAGTAGCTACTGTCAGTAAAAACAGAGCAAAAGCAGTGTTACCGGTTCGTAAAAAACGATAATCTGGCACCAAAGCCAGAATCATAACTATAGTGGCCAACCCTATCCAAAGAAGTTGACGGTAAAAAAAATCATTGTCTCCGACATGTGAATACATTGTAGCGAGACCTAATAAAGTAAGACCTAATACACTAGCAAACAATGTAAAATCGAAACCTTTAAAAAGTGTCCTTAGTTGACCCATGATGGCTTATTGTACGACACTTTGTCTACAACGTAACTTGTGGTTAGTCAGTTATCGGGGCAAAATCAATTTTTGGTTTGGCGATGACGTCGATTTTGGTTGGACCCACTTCACACAATGATGAAGTAATCTCTGAATAGATATTTCGTAAGTCACTGCCTGACGGTGCAAAGTAGGCATTGTCCCGATCAGAAGCGATGTTTTCGATAAATGTTCTATCAACACCAGAACCTAGTCCAATTGCATAAATCTCAACCCCTTCACCCGACAGAATTTGGGCATCAGCTTGAGCAGCTCTTACCACATCACCTTCTCCTTTAGCGGTTGGTAGTCCATCAGTTAACAACACTAACACTCTACGAGCATTATCATTATGTCGTACAGAAGAAAGTTCACGGCTGGAGGCATTTAGGGCTGCTACCGTATTGGTATACCCAGTTTCTTCAGCTGGATTTATTGTTAGGTCTGTTACCAACCCTGCCACATCAGTGTGTTGGTTACTAAGAGGACTGACTAGTTTGGCATCAGTCGCAAAAGTTACTACTGACACCTGATCTTTGGTTTGCAGTGAATTTACAAACTGAGCCGCCGCTGACAAAGCGCTAGTAACAGGCTGAGGCGGTTCACCTCCGTCATTGTTCATACTGCCTGACAAGTCTATCGCTAAAACCACATCTGTTGGAATCTCACAACTACGAACCGTCTTAGCAATTGGATTTGGCCAAGTAAAAACAATACTTTCAGTCTCGCGCGGAGAAATAAACTCAACGTAAGTTTCTGAAGCAGTTACTGGATTACCAGCATCATCAAAAATAGTTGCTACCACCTCCACTTCTCGAGCGGGAGTAAGAGACGTGTTCTCAAGTGATACCACCAGCTTTGGACTATCATCAGCACTAGTTAAATCAATATCTGATGATTTGAAACGGTCAGTATCAACCGCTCGAACTGGCAGCCATGAACCCTGGGGCTCAAGGGTAATTCTAGTTTCGGATACTTCAACTCCTACACCAGTTGCTAGCCGTCCCGCAAAGATTGGGTAAATACCATCTGGTGGAACAGCTACTTCACCAGTCCGATCAGCTACCAACTTACCATTAGCAAATAATTCAATTTTATACTTAACAGCTGGATGACCAGCAGTTTTATTGGCATTCTCAATATAAGCTACGGCGTTATACTGACCATCAGCAATTTTAAAACTCTCAGCCCACACAATCTTGAGAGGCTGCACCGTAGCAGGGCAAATTTGTACACATGTGCCACCACAATCAACTCCAGTTTCTTCACCGTTTAGTGTCCCATCTAGACAAGTAGGCGCTGTGTAAAAATTGGCCCAGTAAATCAGACTACCTAATACACCGCAAAATACAAAAAAACCAATGGTGTATTGTAATCTTCGCCAAAAAGCCCACAGCCTAATACTCATATTATAATTATACAGCACCTAACTTAAAACTAATTATCTGCTATCAAATAATAAATGGAGTTACTAGTACCCCCCTTTCTTACTCGTCCACAGTTTGGATTATCATCTTGATCGATTTCTTCATTCATGTATTCATACAAATCGTGCAAGAGAGTATCTCCATTGTCGGTAGTCTCTCCGACCTTACTACCGATTCTAATACTAACACCGGTCGTATGCTGATCATCCAAATGCGCTTCTCCGCACTGATAAGCAGCACCTTTATTATGGTAACTTAAAATAGAAAATTGACTTAAGTCTTCTGGCACATCGCTCATATAATCTACAAATCCAGGAAACAAACAACCGCTCGTGCAGGTCAGAATATCAGTGAAATTAACTCCATAATTTCTCTCCGGACCAGTAGTAACAGTTGGCCAAGATCCAGCATCTTGTTGGTAAACATGCAAAGCTGTCTCAATCTGTTGTATATCGTTAAACGCCCGAATCACTTTGGCTTTATTTCTAGCTTTAGTAGTGGAATAAAATAACACTGAAGTGAGTAAAGAAATAATAGTGATGACCACCAATATTTCTATCATAGTAAAACCTGATGTAGTTTTTCTTAGACTATTCATACCCCTCATTAATTATCACCAATTAAGTAGTAAATGGAGTGACTAGCACCACCGCGTCTCACCTGACCACAATTTGTATCATCATCCTTGTCTATTTTATTGTCCAAATACTCATATAATAAATCCATGAATTTTTGACCTTCTGTACCTGAGACGTTTTGATGGATTCTGATATTAACTCCAGTAGCAAATGTGTTGGAACCAGTACAGCGATATGATTGATTGCCATTATGATAATAATATCCTATTGAACCAGGCAGTTGGTCAGGCAGTTCACTTAAATATTTAGAGAAATCAGGAAAATCACAACCAGAATTACAATTATATAAATCTTCAATACTTACTCCTGAATTAGAAGTGACCGGCCAATTATTCTCATTAGCTACAATATTGTTATTAAGAGCTACCTCAAACTGCAGTATATCGTTGTAGGCTTTTACAATTTGAGCTTGCTCGCGAGCACCACCAAATTGAGTAAGAGCGGTCGCGGCTAAGATTGTGATTACACTCACAACCACAATGATTTCTACTAGTGTAAAACCATGATTATTGAAATAGTTTTTCATTACTATTAAATTATACCCTTTACCGTAACCCGATAAATTATTTTTTTGCATAAGTGTTTAAACCATTTCTATGTCTATACCACAAACCATTGCAACAAATAAACTAGAATGTTAAAAATATCTGGGTGAAAAAATGGAGAGTGATGATGGCATGTTTTCAAGTCTGGACTACCGTAGAGAATGTTTCTGAAATAAGAGCAGTCCTTCAACATTTTATAGTAAGTCAATCTGATTTTTTTGAAATTGATTCAAAGAAACTTGGAGGTAATGTAGCACTACTAGTATACAAAAGGGTCCCTGGTAATAAATTTTGGAAACAAGTAAAGACCTTGGAGGTGCTTACAGTGCAAAGACTGAGCAGGCACTTTGGAAAAAGAAAATAACCTATACACAATCAATATCGCGGTTAACCGCGATATTTTCAATACCCAAAATTTACAAGCCTTACAAGCCCTGCTTTATTATTGTTCTCTGTAATAATTTACCTTGCGAGTGTGGGAATGAGAGCAGAAAGTGACCCTTCCGTGTTCGGAATTTTATCCAGCCCTAGCCAAGGCTGGAGAGAACGGGTGAGCCAGTCTGGGGGGGGGACTGGCGCAAGACTCGCCCAGATATTTTGTGAGTTTACGAAGCAAAATAGCGAGCGAGTGGACAGCCGCTGTAAGCGGGACCCCTTCACAAATTTACCAAAGATAACAAAAAGTCACCTTGCGGTGACTTTTTAGGAGAATTAAATGCTCTATGTTGGCGACTACCTACTCTCCCTCTTGCGAAGTACCATCGCTACTGAAGGACTTTATCTTTCGAGTGAACGAGTGAAATGAAAGCGGCGTCAGCCATTTTCATTTCCGAGTGAACGCTGAAAGCTAGACTTCCGTGTTCGGAATACAAAAACAAGCCTAGACGGCTTGTTTTTAAAAAGAAAATTGAAAGCTCCAAGTTGGCGACTACCTACTCTCCCTCTTGCGAAGTACCATCGGTGGTAAGAGACTTTACTTCCGTGTTCGGAATGAGAACGGGTGTACCCCTCTCCCCAAATCACCAACTTGCAACTTTCAATTTATTCTATTTTCAATTTTCTTTTTGAGAACGGGTGCATCTTAACAGATGCTGTACACCTTGTCGATATTTCTGTTCGTAAACTCCAGAAATATCTGGCAAGGTCTTACGAAAGTCTCCCAGACTTTCTCACCCCTTCCCCCAAATCACCAACATAGAATCTTTAATTCACTTTATTTAACCTTCCTTCAATCGCGTGAAATGATGAGATGCTACACTGGGTCCTTCTACCCTGATTTGTAGCATCTCGTGAATGGTCGGGGTGAGTGGAGTTACACCACTTCTACATCCTTGGATGAACCGATAAGTTCAGGTCGAGTTCCAGACAGGTAACTCGGCCACCCTAGACCACCCCGTAAAAACCATTTCACGCGATTGAATCCGAACACTAAGTTTTGTGTTGCACTACGTGCGCATATTTGCTTTGAAAATATGCAACACAAAACTTAGTGTACGGATGAATTCGCATATTCAGAATTCTTCTTTATCACACTTCACTCTTCAAATTACACAGACAAATTTCTACAAATTGCCTGCATTTCTAGGCGCGCCAGAAAAATTTTTGGAATGGGGCCTAAGCCCAGTGACAAAAATTTTTCGCTAGCGCAACACCGAAATGCTGCAATTTTAGGAATTTGATGTACAACGTTCCCCATGGGACCTTACGTCCAATTAGTACACCTCGGCTTAACACATTACTGCGCTTACACCTAGTGCCTATCAACCTGATCATCTCTCAGGGGACTTAATGATACCTTATCTTCGAGGCGGCTTCCCGCTTAGATGCTTTCAGCGGTTATCCGTTCCAAACATAGCTACTCGGCAGTGCACCTGGCGGTACAGCCGACAGACCAGAGGTTTGTTCATCCCGGTCCTCTCGTACTAGGGACAACTCTCGTCAAGTATCGACGCCTGCAGTAGATAGGAGACCAACCTGTCTCACGCTAATTCGTTTTTGAATTTTGGACTATATCTTCTTCCTCTGCCAAGGAAGGTTGACGTGTAGTCTCTACGGGGTCAAACTCTACGCTTTCTCTTTTTCGAGTAATTTAAATCTCGAAACGTATCAATTCGATTCAATAGCCGTTTAAAGTCTTGTTCGTTAGAAATGTTTTTCTTAGTTTTAAGTATCTCTAACATAAGTCTTGATTGTTCTTGCTTTAGAATGAGAAATGGACTGACTTTCGTAAGAAAATCAATAATTTCATCTTGTTTTGAGATAGTAAATTCATAAATACCATCTTTTCTAAGACGAATTTTTCCATAACCTACTCTTTTAACCATGGCTGGAAAAGATTCACATGATGCTGACTGAAAGAACGCTACATAGGGAGCAATTTGATAACCAAAACGATATGAATTGTTTGGTTTTGCTCTCACATATATACTTCCGTCTCCATCTAAGAATCCAGCAAGATAAGCTTTGAATTGCGACGAATTGAGCGACATAATTTGACTTCCCTCGGTATTATCCTAACACACGTTGGTGTAAGATTTCACCGATATAGTCAACTTCTCAGTAAACAATCACTTGCTTACGCCGCCGTGAATGATGTCTTTGGGTGTCTCTCCCCTCCTCGGGTTTAGATTGGTTCTGGTAACGAATATTTTCGCAACCAGAACGGTCTAAACCCAGCTCGCGTATCTTTTTAATTGGCGAACAGCCAAACCCTTGGGACCTGCTCCAGCCCCAGGATAAGATGAGCCGACATCGAGGTGCCGAACAGTGCCGTCGCTATGGACGCTTGGGCACTACTAGCCTGTTATCCCCAGGGTAACTTTTATCG
>JAGQMC010000008.1 GCA_020428815.1 Candidatus Kaiserbacteria bacterium | reverse complement strand
GCAACTTAGACCATTACGGTAACATCTGGAAATCAGCACTCTCAATCACACTTGGTTTCGTCATTATGACATCTGTCCTTATCTGGACTCATCAAGAATTTGGTCATGGACACACTCATGAACACGAGGAACACCATGAACTTGAACACTAATAATAAAAATCCGTTCAATAATCAAAAGGCCGGCGCTTCGCGCCGGCCTTTTAATTACCTGCTACCGATAAGTTTCTGGTAACAATTTAGTGTAAAGCATGACTAACATAAATATGAGACCTTGCACAAACACGATCGTTCCGCCAGTCGCGGCATCAAAGTAATAGCTAGCATAAGCCCCTACCAGAGAAGCGAACACACTCACAATTACCGCAATCCATAGCATAGTTGAAAATTTCTTAGTCAATAAGAATGCAGTGGAACCGGGTGTAATAAGCATAGCAATCACCAAGATAATACCAACTGTCTGAATTGAACCAGTGATGGCAATCGCTAAAAGCATCAAGAACACATAGTGCACAATTCCCATTGGCAACCCCACCACCTTCCCGTGAATTGGGTCAAAACAGAAGACCATAAATACTCTACGAAACGTGAGTACAGCTAGTGAAACTAGAGACAAAGTGGCCACGGTATACCAAGCCTCAGAATCTGAGATACCAAGAACTTCACCAAATAATACATGAGTTAAATCAGTTGAACTAATAACCTTAGAAATCATAATGAGACCCAGTGCAAAAAAAGTTGTAAAGACAATCCCCATCACTGCATCTTCCTTAATTTTAGTGTTATTCTTCACGTAACCAATCAACACCACTGCCAACATTGCTGCCACGAATGCTCCGATACCAAATGGAATGCCGAGAAGATAGGCTAATACTACTCCCGGCAACACAGCATGCGAGATAGCATCACCTAAAAGCGCCCAGCTTTTAAGAATTAAAAAACAAGACAGTATAGCTAGAGTAATCCCTACTACCACCGAAACCACTACGGCCTTAACCATAAATTCGTACTGTAAAGGTTCTAAAATAAATTCTACTAACGGCATAGGCTAATCAAATCTTATGTGATGTAACATTCCATCAAAGGTCTGCTCCACTAACTCTTTAGTAAATACTTCCTTGGTCGGACCATGAGCTACCACAGAGTGTTTAATCATCGCTACCCGATCACAAGTGTCTGGCAAAGATAATAAGTCATGAGTAGCCAGAATGACGGTTTTACCTTGATTCTTTAAATCTACAAATAATTTAATGAGTGATTTTTCACTAGTGGCATCTAGTCCAGCAAACGGCTCATCTAGCAATAATATGTCAGCGCCCTGCGCTAATGCGCGAGCTACAAATACCCGCTTCTTCTGACCGCCAGATAATTCACCAATCTGGTGGAGTTTGTGGTCTAGCATGTTTACTTGTTCTAACGCCTTAAGCACAAATTCTTTATCTTCTGCATTGGGATTTTTAAGCATCCCCTGCTTACCCAGTCGACCCATCATTACCACGTCATAGACTGATATTGGAAAATCCCAATCAACCTCTTCTGACTGCTGCACATATGCCACGTGGCCATGCTTTTGAGCAATTGATACTGGATCATCACAAATAGTGACAGTGCCAGACTGAGGCTTCACTAAACCCATAATAACTTTAAACATAGTGGACTTTCCCGCTCCATTCATCCCAATCACTCCAGTGAAAGAATGATATGGTATGTCGATTGAAGCACTTTTCAAAGCAACTTTGTTACCATAATCAACGGTTACATCCTGAAGTGAAATTGCTGTTTTCTGCATATGTTAATTCTTAATAAGACCAGCAATTATGGTGTTGGTCGTATGCTCTAGCAAGGCTAAATAACTAGTAGCTGGACCACCTTCCTCAGACAAGGAATCCACATAAAGCAGCCCTCCGAGTTTAGCATCAGTGGCGTCAGCTACTTCGTTTTGTAGCCGTGGCTCCACAGTACTTTCGCAGAATACTGAAGGAATATGCCGCTGTTTTACTTCTTCAATCACCTCAGTCACCTGCTGTGGCGTACCCTGAGCATCTGAATTAGTGGCCCAAAGGTAAATCTCATCTAGTCCATAATCTTTAGCCAGATATGCAAAAGCTCCTTCACAAGTTACCAAAGCACGATTATCTTCCGGCAGGGTGGCCAAGGCAGCTTCCAATCTCTCATCCAACTCCTGAATTTGTGCTGAATACGCTTTAGCTCTGGCCGCAAAGTAATCTCCATGCTCTGGAGCCACTTCAGTGAGTGCTTTACGAATATTTTCTACATAAACCAAACCTTGAGCCGGAGACATCCAAGCGTGCGGGTTCGGCTTACCCTCATAGGCATCACGAGTAATGTTGATTACTTCCACTCCCTCACTAACCCGCACCACCGGCACATCGGGAATAGCGGACTTTAGTTTTTCTGTCCAGAGCTCCAGATTCATACCGTTTTCAAAGATAATTGTGGCCGCTTGCGCACGGATTAAGTCGCTTGGAGTTGGTTGGTACCCGTGAATTTCTGCTCCTGGTTTGGTAAGAGAGACTGATTCAATCTTGTCTCCCCCCACTTCCCTTACCATGTCAGCAATGATAGTGAAAGTACTTAGTACGACTGGTTTTTCACTTTTCGATACGTCAGTAACTAAAGATTCCACTTGGGGATCTTGGTTTCGGTTATTCAGTCCAATGATCAGCAGTGCTACCAGCACGACAACAGCGCCAATCAGTAAATTTCTGTTCATAATTTTAGTTTTTGTGATTTATTTCCAATCTTTAATGGTTGGTATCTTCGAACCGTGTGGATCAGTGTCAGGGTGACCAATGTATTTAGCCAATCTTTTGATTACCTCATCACTAACCGCATGCTCAAGCCGATGCGCTTCCTCATGCACTTTACTCTTAGGTAAGCCGAGAGTTTCATTAAGAAACACTTCTATAATTCGATGTTTGTAGGTTAGCTTTTTCCCAAGGTTAAACCCTTTTTCAGTTAGAGTAACTGACGCATAAGGTTTAGTTTCAACCAAACCATCACGAACCAAATCCCTCAGACGTTCAGATACAGTTGACTTACTAAGTTTTAGTTTCGCTGCAATCTGAGTTACACCGACCTCATCTAGACCTGAATCGAGTATGTAGATGGCGCGAATATAGTCTTCCCTAGTATCACTTATCTGCTTTGTCATAGAGTTTGTTCGTAGATACGAACTTTATAGCAGTCTTTGTTTCTTTTCGCAAGTTCTTGTCTCTGTATTTGTTGACTAAGCACTTATCTTTTGGCAATATCGAACTAGATGCAACTTGACTATAGGATGTAACACATGAACAAGAATCTGATTGAACATGGTATAGACATCTGCTTGTTATTCATTACTGACAGGAGTACAGGTAACTTTTTAACAACTCAAAATCAAGCTACTTGGGGACTACCTGAGATAACCTTGGGTTCAAATTCTTATCCAATT
Organism: Candidatus Kaiserbacteria bacterium; assembly: GCA_020428815.1. Taxonomy (GTDB): domain Bacteria; phylum Patescibacteriota; class Minisyncoccia; order Phycocordibacterales; family UBA918; genus OLB19. The sequence goes on along the minus strand of JAGQMC010000008.1, from coordinate 2,735 downwards.
CAGGCCAGCGAAAGATACTTGCGCAGAAATTTTGGTCTACGAAAAAGTAAGTATCATCTATCCGAACAGTGTCGCGCTAAAGATGTGACCCACAGCATGACGATCCTTTACAGAGTGGAGACAAATCTGGACCATCTATTGGGTGAGCTGGAAAAAAGAAACCAAATTTATAGGATTTGGTCAATCTATGAAGCCAACTACCCTAATTCGGATATAGATGAATGTCATCATGAGTTTTTAGTTGAACCAGCTAATATTTTGACAGATTGGAGTTATGGTTTACATCTGGCTCACGATAGTGATACGCCAATGGAGAGATTGAAGAGAAAGACTAAAGGCTATTCTCCCACTCCACTTTAATTCTTGACGGTAATGTAAGCGCGGTAATTTATCCGCGCTTTTTTCATTCCACCGTTACTGACTTGGCTAAGTTTCTAGGCCGATCAACATTTAACCCCTTCTCTACCCCAATGTAATAAGACAACAACTGAAACGGAATAACACTAACTATCGGCTGTAGCACGGAGTGAACTTTCGGAACATATAGAACATTATCAACCAAAGTGTCTAAATGTGTCTCACCAGCAGTCGTAATAGCTAGTACTGGCGCCTGGCGTGCTTTTACCTCTTCGATATTAGACACCATTTTTTCATAAACATCATCTTCTGGCGCAATAGCAATCACAGGAAAATTTTTGTCGAGCATGGCAATAGAGCCGTGTTTTAATTCTCCAGCTGCATAAGCATCCGAATGAGTGTAAGTTACTTCCTTGAGTTTGAGCGAAGCTTCAGAAGCAATTGGTGCATGATACTTTCGCCCAATAAACATACAGTTTTGATACTCAGCGTATTTCTTAGCTATTTTTTTGATGTCAGATGTGTCCGTCAAATATTCTTTTATAATATCTGGTAATTCAATTAGTCCTCGCAAGATCTTCTGTCCCGCTTCCGCGGTCATTTCTTTTTCTCGTCCCAAAGCCACTGTCAGTAGTGTTAATACTACCAGTTGAGAAATGAAGGCCTTAGTGGAAGCGACTGCAATTTCTGGACCAGCGTGATTATAAACACCAGCATCGGTCTCCCGTGCAATAGTGGAGCCAACTGCATTAACAATTCCTAACGTCATTAAACCTTTTTCCTTTCCAGCTCTTACCGAAGCTAGGGTATCTGCAGTTTCTCCTGACTGACTGACTGCTAACACTGCGGTATTTTTATCAGCTAAATTTCGCTTATACCGATACTCACTGCCCAACTCCACGTCGACCGGTACCCCTGCATACTCTTCCAACATTAGCTGTCCAACTTGACCAGCGAAATAAGCAGAACCACAACCCACAATCACCAGGCGATCTTTCTTTAACAAATCCTGCATCACACTCTCAATTCCACCTAACTTTACTTGCCCCTTATCTGCTAACAGTCTACCTCTGACTGTATCTCTAATAACTTCTGGGATTTCCATAATTTCTTTCAGCATGAAATGTTCGTAACCTTTTTTTTGTACAGCAGATGCCTCAATCTCTATCTTTTCTGTTTTTCTAGATAATTTGTCTCCTCTTAAGTTAAACACTTCGTAAGCTTCTTTACTAACTACCGCGCACTCACCATCTTCCAGATAAACTACGTCCTTGGTGTACGATAAAAGCGCAGATGAATCCGAAGAAATCAAATTGCCATCTTTTGCAACTCCAATCACAATGGGACTACCGAGACGAGCGGTGACAATTTCATTAGGATGGTGGTTTGAAGTAACGATTATTCCGTACGTTCCCCGAACCAATGAAAGGGCTGCCTGGACAGCCTTTAGCAAGTCCCCTCTATACTGAGTGCCAATAAGCTTAGCTAACACCTCAGAATCTGTTTCTGATGTGAACTCTATCCCCTGAGTAACCAAACCATCTTTTAATTCTCTAAAATTCTCAATGATACCATTATGAGCGACGGCAATAGTGCCAGACATATCCAAATGTGGATGCGCATTGGCTTCAGTTGGACTGCCATGAGTAGCCCAGCGAGTGTGGGCAATTCCAGTTGTGCCAGAAATAGGCCCAGTGATTTTGTTTGCCAGATTATCAATCGGACCGACGGCTTTAATCGGTGTATGTCCAGGCACAAATATACCGGCTGAGTCATACCCTCTATACTCAAGAGTTCTCAAACCCTCTAAGAGGATAGGGGCTGCTGTTCTTTGTCCGGTATAACCAAAAATGCCACACATATATATTTGCTATTTATTACTAAATAAATGACGATAAAGTTTCGCTGTATAATATCGATGATGATAAATCTAAAAAAACGGCTCACTAATGAGGTTAGATTTAACCTTCTTCTTTATATTAGCTTAATGGGTTTGCTGGCGAGCTTGATATTAACTGTCTCAGCTTGGTCAACCACGCGCACATTTCCGCTTAGTCCGATTTTTAGTCAGTTTACTCTATCTCCTTTACTTCATAATGTACTGTTCGTTGTAACAATAATTGGGCTGGTTATTAGTTTAATAATCACTCAGTACCGCCGACTTACGTTAGGTATCTCACTGATATCTCTTACGGTTCTAATTTTCACTGATATCACCAGATTACAACCTTGGGTATTGCACTATTCTGCCGTTCTGGCGTTGTTTAGTTTTTTAATTCCTAAACGATATTTCTCTATCCCTTACGTACTAGACGCAGCAAGATTGATAGTGGGAGGAATTTATTTTTGGGCTGGGGTGCAAAAACTTAATGCTCGTT
>JAGQMC010000007.1 GCA_020428815.1 Candidatus Kaiserbacteria bacterium | reverse complement strand
TCTGATTATTAATATCCAATTTTCTACTTTGGTGCCCCTAGTAGGAATCGAACCCACATCAAAAGGATAGAAGCCTCTCGTTTTATCCATTAAACTATAGGGGCAAGGAATACCATAACAGATTTTTAATGTATAGAAAACACCTACAGCAGAGTGTTTTCTGTAGGTGTCAGATTAAAGGAGGTCGCTTTAAGTCATCATGAAAGCTGGCTCTTTGGTTATAAGCATTGTTATATAAGGATCCATCTCCCAGTCAGTTCTAACCTCGATAGTGTTGATTAAAAACAGCAGGTCAGACAGCTTGATTACGTTTGAGCGAGCCGCAATTCTTACCAGCTCCTCGAGCTCTTCTGTGTAATCTTCCTCCAGTCTTGGGCAGGTGCAGAGTACTGTGTATTTGCAGTCTTGAAAATTAACTGTGAATGAAAAATCCAAAAACTCAAAGACAAATTCCTTGTGTCGTTCTGTGCGCGGATTTATTGAAACCAAATCAACTCGTATTTCCATTTGATTATCCTCAAGAACAGGTGAACAATTTTGTTAAAAGTTACAACGGAATAGGTTAGATGGCAATGGGTGTGTGGTTGTGTGGGACGGTGAGAGACAGGTATTAAAAAAGCGTCCACTATATTGCGAGAGCGCTTACTGAGTATGAGTGGTGTAGGCTAGTCTGAAGTTCCTATCTTCTGCTCATTGTTTATGGAGGCAAGTTTTGGTACGAAAACTGTCTTTAGGATTCCGACAACAATAAAAACTCCAACACAGTTCCAGAATCCAGGTGTGAGATATACTTCAGGAAGAAAATAGAAATATTTTTGCCCCACACCCCAAACAGTCCATATGAGCCAAAAAGGAAAAGCAAGACTGGCTCTACATAGAAAATCCAGAATCCAACCAACAACAGGAATGGCATTCAACACATTGTGTCTCCTTATGAAAGAGTTAATAGATCAGCAGAACGATTGTTCTTACTGCGGGAACAATACTACATTTTTTAGTATTGTAAAGTGTTGGCTCGCGATGAGAGACTTGGTCACCTTCGCATCAATATTTTGTTTGTGGTTCTTCTTGTGGTCACGAGTCACTAAGTATATTTCTGCACTTCGTGCGAAATCTACTAAGTGCTCTCGACCCCGGCTCAGCTATTTTTATTTCTAGGAAAGGAAATAAAAATATGCTTCCGCCTCGCACACAGGCATGAAACTGAAGCAGTTCAGTTTCTAAAACAAAGACGCAATTCCTGAAAGGAATTGCGTCTTTGTTTTACCTGTGTGCGCGATGAGAGACTTGAACTCCCGACCTTTTCGGTGTAAACGAACTGCTCTACCAACTGAGCTAATCGCGCCTGTGTTTATTTGTAGGCAACATATTACCGGTTTTTCAAAAATATTCAATACCTATATAAATGAATGGGCTCACCGAAGCGAGCCCGTTAATGTCACCGTCTACTTGCATGGTTGGCAGGTTGGTTGTTGTATCGTGGGGTATCAATTCTGGGCAGGTGTTGTTTCCTGTTCTTGTTAGTTGCTCCAGGGCGAGTTTCAGACTCACCACCACGATTATAAGTCCGGTGTTTGTTTGGCAAGGTACTTCTCCTGTGTTGTTTTTGGCTGACTCTTGAAAGAGTCTCTAACTTTATACTGCCAAATTGAAATTGTGGCAATAATAGTGGCGGATCTAAAGATCTGCGCTGAGTGCAAAAGGGAACTGTATTTTCATAACAATATAACTAATCTGTCAATCCAAATTAATTTGTTATACTGTTTTGCATGATTGAGATGCACTGTATCGTGTCAGGTGTTGTTCAAGGGGTTGCTTATCGCGCATATGCTCAAGAGTCGGCTACGGAGTTGGCCCTTGTTGGTTTTGTGAGAAATTTGATTGATGGAACAGTAGAGGTGGTAGCTCAGGGTCAGGCGGAGGTATTAAAAGAGTTTGTTGAGTATTTGAACGAAGGCTCATTGATGTCCGAAGTTGATACTGTAGCGGTTGATTGGAAAAGTATAAATAAAACTTACGATGAATTTTCAGTGTTACATTAAAAGTTATGGCAGATAATCATCTTCAATGTGTCGGTTTTATCATGGACGGTAATCGCCGTTGGGCTAAAATTCACAATCTGACAGCTTTAGAGGGGCACCGACAAGGGGCAGAAACTTTCGAGGTGACTGTTCGTTTTTTGCTTGATAAGAAAATTCCTCACGGAATTTTTTACGCTTTTTCTAGTGAGAACTGGCAACGAAGTGAAGAAGAGGTATTGGGTCTGATTCAGTTATTTCATGATAACTTTACCCGACTAGCAAAGTTGATGGCGGAAGAAGAAAAAAAGATTGCAATTAGATTTGTTGGTAATTTGGAAGAATTTGATCAGACAATCAGGAGTGAGATTAAACAAATTGAAAATGAAAATTCTGAGGACCCCATTACCACTATTTGGATTGCTTTATCTTATGGCGGAAGATCAGAGATTATTACAGCAGTAAATCAAGCAGTACAGACAGGCCATTCAGTAAGCGAAGAGACCTTCGCTGATTTATTGATGACAGCGAATATGCCAGATCCAGATTTGATTATTAGAACCGGCGGACAACAACGTCTGTCCAATTTTTTACCTTGGCAATCAGTTTATAGTGAATTGTGCTTCCTAGATTGTCTTTGGCCAGAACTTACCACCGATACACTGGAGACAGTTTTGGCTGACTATACAGCGCGACAAAGAAACTTTGGCAAATAATATGGCGATGTCGAAAAAACTAGAAAGCATACTATCTAAGCAAAGCGAACAAATTGATAATGCTTTGAGCCAGCTTTTTAGTAGCTTGCCAGATTTCGACATGTACCAACACCTAGCTTATTTTATGGGCTTCGCTGACGAAACTTTTAAACCAAAAAAGATTTATGGTGGGAAAAGATTTCGCTCTAGCTTGACCATGTTGTTGGGTGAGTATTATGGAGTATCAGAAAAAACGCTGACAGCAGCTTTGTCGATAGAGTTATTTCACAATTTCACCCTGATTCACGACGATATTGTTGACGGAGATGAGTTGCGTCGGGGACGACCAACCGTATGGAAATTGGTGGGGACAGATCATGCTATCAATAGTGGTGATGCACAAATGTTAATGTCGTTGCAAACAGTACTAAATGATGATCATTTGACTGCAAAGGAAAGAAACCTCACCCAAACTTTTTTAAGTCAACAGTATTTAAAAGTGATTGAAGGTCAATTTTTAGATTTTACTTTGACTAATCAACCACTTGGGAGTGAGGGGGTCAGCGAGGAGAAGTATTTAGAAATGGTAAAAAGAAAAACAGCTGATTTGATTGCGGCTGCAACTGGAGTGGTTGGAGTGGTGGCAGCACTTGATGAAAGTGAGCAGCAAGATTTATTTCAATATGGTTACTTACTCGGAACTGCCTATCAGTTGTGTGATGATGTGGTATCAATTTGGGGGAGTAAGAATCAAACGGGTAAACAGGAGTACGGTGACTTATTAGCTAAGAAAAAAACTTTACCGGTATTAAAGTTTCAAGAGAAATTATCTAAAGAGCATAGTGATATTTTCTGCGCCAACTTCAATCGGTCAAAGGAGCTGTTAGTAGAAGAGGTTGAGGAAATAGTTGCTCAGTTCGATAGTCTGGGGATTTATGAATTAATGATGTCGACAGTTAATCAAATTGCTAAAGAAGCCAAGCAATCGGTAGATAACCTCTCTCTTGCAGAGACTCAAAAACACACTCTCAAGAAGGTGGTAGATGAGTTGCTAATAGATATAAAAAACGTATAGTTCTGTTATGAATAATCTGCTTGAACCGGATATTATATATGAAGATGATGATGTAGTGGCAATCAATAAGCCCGCAGGTTTAATGGTGCATGAAGATGGACAAGGAGGAGTTCCTACTGTGGTTGATTGGTTTTTACACAAGTATCCTGATTCAGCAGGAGTGGGAGAGGTTGGCTACTCAAATCAAGGAAAGGAGTTAAACCGTTCTGGAGTAGTTCATCGATTAGATCGTGAAACTTCTGGGGTACTTATACTAGCTAAGACGCAAGCTGCCCATCAATACCTAAAACAGAAATTTAAAGATCGAGAAGTTTATAAAGAATATCGAGCTCTAGTTTACGGACGTATGAATGATCGGTGGGGAACTATTAACCGAGCTATTGGTCGTAGTGCTAAAGATCACCGTAAGCGCTCAGCGGAACGGGGCGCTAAGGGTGAAATGCGTGAGGCGGTGACGGATTTTGAGCGAATTGGTGTTGGAGAGTATAAAGATGAACCATTTTCGTATGTGAAGTTAATCCCCAAGACCGGTCGTACCCACCAGCTCAGAGTTCATCTTCGAGCTCTGGATCGACCAATTGTTGGTGATGGTCTGTATGCCGATTATAAAATTGAAAAGTCATGCAATTTGGACTTAAATCGATTAGCCTTACACGCCTATATTTTGGAAATTGAATTACCAAACGGATCGGTTGAGAAGCTGATGGCACCGATACCCCCAGAGCTAGAAGCGGCCGCTGAATTGATTGCAGAATAAGAAAGATTGTGGTAGATTGTGGCACGTTAAAAGCACGCTCTTGACTTCCTAAGGTTGAGGCGAGGCACTTAAACAGCTCAAACGTTTAATTTATTGATTATATTATTTATGAAAGCAGCAATCGCAGGGGTAAATATTTCCCCAGTAAACATGGTAGAACGTAAAAATCTTGGCATCAAGGCCGGAGACACTGTACGCGTTCACCAGAAGATTCAAGATAAGGGTAAGACAAGAATTCAGGTATTTGAGGGTTTGGTTCTTGCTCGTAAGCATGGTGATGAGCCAGGTGCTACTTTCACAGTTCGTAAAGTGGCTAGTGGAGTTGGAGTAGAAAAAATCTTCCCTCTTTACTCACCACTAATTGATAAACTAGAAATTGTTAAGCGAGCTAAGGTCCGACGCAGCAAGCTGTACTACATACGTGAAAAGGTTAATCGAGAGATTAAACGACAAATGCGTCGCATGAGTTTGGTTTCTATGGCAACTGAGTCAGGAGCAGAAGCTGCCGCTCGGGCAGCCGAAGAAGCCAAGCAAGCCGAAGAAGAAGCTGCAAAAGCAGCAGAAGCTGAAGCTGCCAAGAAGGCAGAAGAGGAAGCAAAAGCAGCAGAAGCCACTCCAGAAGTTGAGGAAAAAACCGAAGAGACTCCAGCTGAAGAAACTGCTCCGGAAGCTGAGGCGGCAGAAGAAAAGACAGAAGAATCTGAAACTCCAGCTGAAGAGTCTACTGAAGAAATTAAAGAAGAGACTGAAGAAGAAAAGAAAGACTAGAGGAATAATAAAAGTCGCGACCCCCTTTGGGGGTCGCGACTTTTA
>JAGQMC010000064.1 GCA_020428815.1 Candidatus Kaiserbacteria bacterium | reverse complement strand
TCTGTAAGTCTTCGTGCTTAGTCATAACAGCTGAAGTTTGTTGTCCGAGCGCTACCAAAGCTGCGCCTGTGAGCGTGGCTGCGTCTAGGATAACTTTCGGCTGGTAGTATTTTTGAGCGTAAGTCATGGCATCAGCCAACACCAATCTCCCCTCTGCATCTGTGTGTAGAATTTCCACGGTTTTCCCTGACATCGAAACAGCGATGTCTCCAGCTCGCATACTTTCAGCTGAAATTGAATTTTCGGCAGCTGGGATAAGTGCCACCACATTCTTCTTTAGACCAAGCTTGGCGATGGCGCGCATGGTACCAATCATGGCTGCTCCACCTGACATATCCATATGCATTTCGTGCATGGCTCCAGATGGCTTAACGTTTAATCCCCCGCTGTCGTAAGTGATTCCCTTACCAATTAAAGCAATAGGTGCTCTCTTTTTCTCACCCTTCTTCGGTTTTCCAGCGCCCCAATATTCTATTATTATCAAATTTGGTTTATCAGTAGCACCCTTACCCACAGCCTCTAAAAGGCCCATTTTAAGCTTTTTTATGGCTGAATAGTTGAGAACCTTAACCTGCGCTTTAGTGCCCTTAAGAGCCGTCCTGGTGGCGTTTGCAAGCTTGCTGGGAGTCATGTCTTCTCCGCTAGTGTTAGCTATGTCTCTAGTGATATTAGCTGCTTCGGCTACGGTTAGGCCGGCGGAAAAGCTCCGCTTTTCCGCCGCCGTCTCTACTCCACAAACCAAAATTTCCTTCAGAGTGTACTTACTCTTCTTGCTCTTGTACTTAGTGAATTCATAAGCAGCTAAACTTAGGTTTTCTGCTAGTGTCCGGAAGAACCATTCGCTACCTTTTTCTTCTAGTTTTGGACAACCCATTGGTCCAATATGAATCGCAATTTCTTCGAGTTGGTGAGCTTTGGCTGCTTGTACAATAGAACGTACTAGAGTGCGGTAAGTACGCACTGTTGCATCTTTTCGCTTCCCTGCTCCCATACGGTATTCGAGCGCTCCATCTTTTATTTCAACTAATCGGTGCCAAGAAGGTTTGTCTTCAGTCAAAACAATCCGACAGTATTTCTTAGGCAGTTCGTTTAGTTTTTTGTTAATTAAGGTAATTTTTGTCATGTTTTGCTTTTACGGAATTAGTTTATTGAATGTTCTTGGAAAAGGTACTGCGTCGTGAACCATATCAAGACCTAGTATTTTTGCTAAGAGTCTATCTATTCCTATGCAAAAACCTCCATGTGGATCAGCTTTGTCTACTACTGATAAATAGAACTCGTAATTTTTAGTATTAATGCCGGACAGGAGCATGGACTTTCTTATTTTGTTCCCATCAGTTTGTCTAATAGCCCCACTAACAATTTCCCATCCACCAAGTATTACATCAAAAGTTTCTGTTAATCCGCCAGCTTTCTCCTTTGTATAGAATTTTTTAATTGTGTCAGGGTAATCAATTATGACGAATATGTCACTTTTAAAGTTTGTCTTGATTATCTTGCCAAGTTCAGATTCATTTACTAAACCTAAGTCTTCACCTAGTTTGATATAATTACCGTTAGAGTGTAGTAAATTAATGGCTTCAAAATAAGTTATAACTGGGATACTGTCGACTTGAGGTAATTCTAATTTATTTTCCAAGCTAAATTCTTTAGATAATTTTGAGGCACTTTCACATATTATTTCACATGAAAGCTTGTATAATTCTTCTAAATTCTTAGGATTTTTTATTTCGATGTCTAGACCCACTGACTCTTGTAAATGTCTGTATGAATCGTATGTCTCTTTTCTCCAAAACGGACCTATCTCGTATATCTTGTTCAGGCCGGAAGCAACAAGAACTTGTTTATAAATTTGATTGGATTGCCTTAGGAAAGCAGTTGATCCTTTCGACCAGTCTACGTCTATAGTTCCCCCGTCATCTACTTTTGGGGGATCTGTTGATATTCCCACAATGTATGGTGTTGAAACTTCAATAAAATCCTTTGTTGTTAGTTGTTTTCTGATGTGAAAGAGTAACTCATGTCTCTGTTTAACTATCTCAAGCTTACTGTTACCTAGTATAAGCTTTTGATTCTTTTGTTCTTGCAAGTACAGCTCCCCTATTCTGTTATTTAATGATTTAACTAATGAGGCAACATTGTTATTTACTATATCTCTAACTTTACTTACTTCGTTTTTTCTCAGTTTTTCATTTTCAGACGCTATCTTAGACAGTCCCTTTAAATTAATTACATTCTTTTGTTCTGACAAAAAAGGAGGCGAAGACAAATCAATTATTAATGTGTCCTCATTCTCTAGTTTTGCAAGGTAGTCCAATTCATAAATGATTTTTTTTGTTTCAGGCGTGTTATTTAGAGCTATGACTACTGCACCTGTGTCAGACGTAGTATTTATTTTATCTAAATCAAGAAATGTTACCGACTCTTCATTGAAACCTTCATCTTTTATGGAGACTGGTGTTCGGTTTGATATTTTAATAGGAATTTCGTTTTCCTTGTTCAATATTTTTGAAACTAATTTACCAGATTTCCCATAACCTACTATGAGCACCTGTTTGTTTTTTGATATTCTTTTAACTAAAATATCACACGCAATTCTTTCCAAGGAAGTGTTACCTAAAAAGATGTCTGTTTTAAGTTTTGATTCTTCTACTATAAATGATATCCAATTTGCGATTATTCCCAGAACATCATTTTCCTCTCGGAGGCCATTTTGCAGTCCTTCTCGTACTTGTGATGCAACCTGTGAATCGCCGATTGTTACACTATGTATACCTAGTGAGCATTCAGCCAGAAATTTAAGTGACCCAATGTCCGTGAATATTTTAATGTCTCTAGTAAAATCAGATATTCCACCTACTGATAGCTCATCCCATGTTTTAATCAACCTTCCTTTTGCAAATTCGGCAGATAAGTTTTCTTGATAAGAGACTACAATAATTACAGCGTTACACTTTGTAATAACGCCCAACGAACTGATGTTGTAACCTATCTGTGTTCTGAATCTCTCTAAAGATTCTCTGCTTGTGTCTAACTTAGCATTGTCTAGATTACTCATCGCCCTATCATCTAGGTGTTTGTAGTTTAATGATAGACATAATATGTTTTGGTGTAATTGCATTTTATTTATTGTTTCTATATATATGCTCTACATTGGCTTGGTGTACTGGCGTTACAGTAACTTCGTTTATTTGTACATGATTCGGTGAGTTGATGCTGAATGCAACAATATCTGCAACATCAGTTGCTGTCAATGGTTCTATTCCCTCGTAAACACTGTCGGCAGATTTATTGTCTCCTTTAAATCTCACTTTACTAAAGTTGGTTTCAACTAAGCCTGGTTGGATGTTTGTTATTTTTATTCTGTGTTCGACCACTTCTTTTCTCAAGCCGTCAGATATGGATTTTACTGCAGATTTGGTTGCAGCGTAAACTATTCCTTTTTTGTATGTGTTCACACCTGCTATAGAGCCTATGTTAACTATGTGTCCGGAGTCTCTCTCTTTCATGATTCTAAGTGCGCCTTTTGTTATATAGAGTAGACCTGTAACGTTAGTGTCTATCATGGTTTCCCAATCCAACGCGTTTCCATCTTCTAAGTTTTCTAATCCAAGGGCTAGGCCAGCAGAATTAATAAGAACATCAGGCGCCAGGGACATTTCTTCAATGCTATTAAACATTTTATTTACGTCTTCAAAATTCGTTACATCAACGCGGTATGTGAATATTTCATTAGAAGAGTTGGATAACTCCGATTTAATTCTTTGTAAGTTTTCTAAACTTCTGGAGCATAGAATAAGTCTATAGTTTTCTGTAGAAAATTTTCTCGCACAAGCTTCACCTATTCCACTACTAGCCCCCGTTATTAATATTGTCTTCATCTTTCTTGTTTATTTTAATTCCTAACTCCAGTGCTTGCTCGATGTTGATTTCGGATGGAGACTCCATGAGCATATCTTTACCCTCTCTTGTCTTTGGAAAAGCCATCACTTCGCGAATATTCTCCTCATTTTCTAAAATCATCATTAGTCTATCAAAGCCCCATGCTATTCCAGCGTGTGGAGGACAGCCAAAGCTAAGGGCTGTTAGCATGTGACCAAAGTTTTTATTGATTCTGTCTTCATTGTAACCCATTATTTCGAACGTTCTTTTTAGCTTCACTGGATCGTGGTTTCTGACACTTCCTCCTCCAATTTCAAAACCGTTCAATACTATGTCATACTGTGTACTTATTATTTCTCCAATGTTGCCTTTACTCATAAAGTTTTCCATAGAAGAATCTTCCGGCTTTGAGAAAGGGTTGTGAGAAAAAGTCCACTTGCCTGTTCCGTCTATGTTTTGAGTGTCGGTTTCTTCGAACATGGGAAAATCTGTAATCCAAACAAAAGCAAGCAGATTAGGGTCATCTTTTTCTGTTCTAATATCTGGTCTGTCATTTCCATATTTCTCCATAGACTCCTTGTAAGTCATTCTTGGAAATGGAACTTCTTGTATTTTTTTTTCAGGGTAATTTTTTTCCACCAAGTCTATTAGTAGATTTTCATTTAATGAAATTACGTCTTCTTTGTTTACAAAAGCCAGTTCCATATCTAGTTGTGTAAACTCAGGCTGTCTGTCTCCTCTTGAGTCTTCGTCTCTCATACATTTTGCGAATTGAAAATATTTTTCAAAACCACTACACATTAGAAGCTGTTTATACTGTTGAGGTGATTGAGGTAGAGAAAAGAACTTCCCTTGCCATATTCTGTGAGGAACTACGAATGATCTAGATCCTTCTTGGGTCGGTGCTGATAAAAGCGGTGTTTCAATTTCAAAAAAGTCTAGTTTTGTTAAAAAGTCACGAATAAATTTCTGTACTTTTGATCTGTTTATTATATTTGAATGCATTTTTTCAGATCTTAAGTCTAAGAATCTATACTTAAGTCTAACCATCTCATTTATTGATTTAGTATCATTCCTTATAGGAAAGGGTAATACTTCTGACTTATTTAGAATCTCGATACCAGTAATTTCAAGTTCTATATCACCGTTTTCAACCTTGTCGTTTACCATTTTTTCTGGACGCTGGTTTACGATTCCAGTTACAAAAAGTGATGATTCTTCAGTTACTTCTTTGGCTACTTCAAGTACTTCTGGCTTACCAAAAACCACTCCTTGAATAACGCTGGTGCGGTCACGAAAATCAAAGAAAGCCATCTTTCCTTGTTGTCGTACTACGCTTACTATAGCGCCAATTGTTACTTCTTTGCCTGTATGTTCGTGCAGGTCTTTAATTAATGTTCGTTCCATAAATTTTGTATGAAATACTTTAAATTAGCAGAGACTTGCGTCCAGGAATTTGCGCTAGGAAAGGCGAAAATTCGGACATAAATTCGCAATAGTTGCATACGCTCCTTTGTTCATTCAAAATCGTCCCTGCATGCATATTAGATTAATAATACGAATGCAGGGACGATTACAATCATTTGATTGCTCGCGGTGCCACCCTACTTCCCCGTCCCGAGGATGGACCTCGGGACGGGCTTATTTAATATTTAATTTTGATTATCCTCCACAGTGTCATCTGCTTCATCGGTTAAAAAATACTATCACTTAAATAAGCTTCGTCAACAAAAAAGCAACGGTTATTACCGTCGCTTTATGATTGGTGGGTTCATACCACCCAGACTTTGATATTTCTCACTTCTGCCGGATCTTCGTGAGTGAAGGTGAGCTTCATGTGTTCGCCCATACCGCGCTCTGATATAAAACGCTCCAGATGTATAGCCAAACGAGCGGCTTGTTCATCGGTTTGCGGTTTGATGATAATGGTGTCATTGCCGGCTTTTTCCTGAGGGACAGAAGTGATACCAATCATGCTCATAGAGCGAGTTATTACGGTAGAAATATCATGCTGTGTAAGAACAATTCGCATTCTCAATCCTCCATGGTTTTATTAAAATTGAGATAGCAATATTCTACGTTGAAAATATAAATTGTCAACTAAAGATTTATACCTACAGCAGACCGGACTTTCTGTATAGTCTTGTGTGACATTTCTTTAGCGCGCTCAACGCCTTCTGCCAAAACCTTCTTAACATCATCGTCAGTAATCTGTTCCCTTCTTTCTCTCATTGGAGCAATGAATTTTTCCAAGTCTTCAGCCAGAGCTTTTTTGAGGTCTCCATACCTACCTTGTTTTTCTTCGTACAGCGATGCAAGATCCTCTTCTGTTTTGAGTAGTTTATGTATGTTATATACGTGTTCTGGGTGCTTACCTTCAGAGTCAGTTACTATACTCATAACGGCTTTTTCAATTTCTTCCTTTGAACCAAAAAGCGGTATCGTATTACCGTAGCTTTTACTCATTTTTGCTCCGTCAGTTCCGGGTACAACACCAACGTTGTCATAAATAAGTTCTTTAGGTTCTTTTAAAATGTCTCCGTAAGCACGATTAAACTTACCGACAGCCTCGCGAGAATACTCTAGGTGTTGACGTTGATCTTCGCCCACTGGTACAACATCGATATCATAAAGTGCTATGTCAGCCGCTTGTAGCATGGGATAAGTAAAAAGTCCGGCGTTTGGTTCGAGTCCCTTGGCTACTTTGTCTTTATAAGAGTGTGCTTGCATCAAAAAAGGAACGGTTACCATACAGTCAAAAATCCATCCAAGTTCCATATGATCCTGGTTATCAGATTGTCTAAAAATTATAGCTTTTTCCGGGTCGACTCCTACTGCTAGATAATCTTTCACAACGTTGTATATGTTGTTACGAAGTTCATCAGGATTACGGAGGCTGGTAAGCGCATGGTAATCAGCCACCATAAGATAACTTTCGTAATCTTGGTAAATATCTAAAAATGGTTTCAGGGCACCAAAATAATTTCCAATGTGTAGAGTACCGGAAGATTGTAAGCCGGTTAACAAACGTTTTTTAGTTTCAGACATAATTGAAATACTACCAGATTATAGGCTACCTACAAATAACGGAATGAATAGCAGAGGTGCGACCTTGAGGAGACACGGATGTGTCGGAAAAGGTCGTTCCTCGGCGATTCGAGGGACATCTTACATAGCTAACGGGAACTCAATAGTGAATACAGACCCCTTTCCTTCTCCTTCAGACTGAGCTGTGATGTTGCCTCCCATTTGGGTAGCCATTTGGTGGGCTACAAAAAGACCGAGCCCAGTGCCATGAATATTGGCAGAGTTGGCGTTAGTGGCACGTTCAAACTTTCCAAATAAGTGATCAATTGACGCTTGTGGTATACCAACCCCAGTATCTTCAATGTCAATATAAATCTTCTTTCGAACTACATCGTCTCGCACCAGTACTTTAATACTGCCTTGTGGAGTGTATTTAATAGCGTTATTGATTAAATTCTGGATAATTTGAATCACCTTACCAATGTCAGCATTTATTACCCCTTGACTCTTTAAGTCGGTTCTAAAGATTAACCCAAGACCTTTTTGGATAGCTTGTGGTCTTAGGTCGTCAGCAATTTTTTCAGCCTCATCACGTAAGTTGAAATCAGCCTTATTGTATTTCATATTACCTGATTCAATTCGAGAAACATTAAGGTAGTCTTCAATTGAATAAGCCATATTTTTTGCTGATTCAGAGATACGTTCAATGGCTTCCATGGCTTTCTGAGGAATTTTTCCATAAGTGCCGTCAATTATCAAAGAAGCATAGCCACGAATCGCTGTTAGTGGACTTCGGAGTTGGTGAGAAGCAATTGATACAAACTCGGACTTAAGTTTATCTAACTCTTTTAGCCGCTCGTTTGCCGCTTCAAGTTTATTGGTAAGTTCCTCCAGCTGCTCTCTTTGCTCAACTTCCTTCTTAACACTCTTGATGAGTAAGATTCCACCAAATGACACAAGAATTAGATTTATTCCAATTAGGGTATAGTTTGCCGTGGTTTCAGCGAACAAAAACATGGTACCAACCACTGATACTAGGGCTACGACAAGGGCTTGAGCACCAAGCAGTTTAATGTTAAAGGCGTGAAACTTAACAATCAGGTAACCGAGTACAGCCACAAAAATAGTCATACCAAAGAGTCCGTATTGAGTTAGTGACCATAAAAATGGATTAGTGTCGTAATAACTTGCAAGTGAATTAGCTGACAAAAAGATACCAAGGAAGAATAATAAGCTCAGGCCAAAGAAGAAACCTTGTTGTTTGTCGGCTCTATTATCCCTAGTTCTAATTAGGTAAGTTGCAAAGAGACCTAACATGGCTAAGAATATGACCAGTTCAACTGTGTACAAATACGATTCTGCTATGAAGCCGTCAATGGCGTTACAGGTTGAGGCGTCGAAATATTCTAGGTTCAAAGTCGTTGACGCTAAGACTATGGTCGGAGCTACTGCTAACATTAGTAACCCCTTTAATGACCAACCAAGGTCTTTCTTAAATAAGAAAACATAAAGCAAGTAAAAACTGAGAACATATACGAGCATATCCATTGATATCAGGGTTGCCCAAGCGAACATTATCATCGTTCCGTCCTTATGAATCCAGGTAACAAGGTCAAGTATTGTCCACAACGAAAAAAACACGGTTAGTGAAAATAATATCTTTGCTAATAGAGACTTTCTATTATTTAAAAACACATAAGCTCCAACCACAAAAGCTATCACTGCTGTGCCTATGTGTGAGTAGTAGACAATGTGAGGTATGTTGAAATAACAAGCTTCAACATTTCTAATTAAGTCATAATTAATTATTTCTTCCATATACTAGTTGCTTATAACTAGTATAACCCATAACCTTTAGTCTTTTAGGATACCTGTGGGTGAAATTGGTCTGTTTAGAGTATCTAGTGATACACCAGCTTTGATTGCGCTCATGATTCCAGCGGCCTCGACGTAACTATCAGCGTAAAATAGCTTACCTCGTTTGAAAGGTAGTGATTGTAAATCGTTCTTCATTTCATTGTTATTTTTAACGGCAATAACAGGAATGTCGTTTTCTAGGCAAGCCAGTACTGGAAGTCCAATACAACCTTGTGGGATAACTAGACAAGAAATATGATTCAGGTTGAGACCTTTGTCAGGACTAACTAATTTTGGTGACTTCTGAAGTCCCTTTAAGATGCAGTGTAGATAAGTTACAGAAGAAGTTTCTGGGGCTTTTCTCGGGTCTACGACTCCTAACTGATAATCCAAATGCAAACCTTCCATATTTGTTGTTAGCGGTGAATGCGCGCAAGGCTTACCAAAAGCTTTGGTTGTACTGTGGGTAATAATAGCTTCTGCTCCACCCCAAGGATTAACAACTTCATCCTTTGTTTTAAAGTACTCACGACTTTTTTCTTCGGGGTATTCAATAGCTGTAGCTAAGGCTATTGCATCGTATTCGTTGCCAAATTTTTTAATGGTGTTCATCAGGTTTTCCAAGTGCTTTATTCCGCCAGCTGCTCGTCCTGAAGGAGTAAAGACCGTATCACTTTCGATCATCTCTTTCATTTGGTAAACGTCACTATCGATTCCTAATGTTACTCTGGCAGATGAAACTGAGTTGATAATTTCGTCGTTGAAAAACTTGTCATCACTGGTATCCATCAGTGTCAATATGCGATTTGAACGAACCTTTTGAAGGCCTATTGTGCCCATGAAAACCTTTGACATGGTGCTACCCTCAACATAAAGAGTGTTTTCTGTCATTTCATTTATGTCAGAAGCATTTACAGTGTTGGGGTGAGTGACAAGTGTGTCGCAAGCAGAAGCAATCAGTCTGGCTGCTACATTCCCGTCTCCGCAATGTCCACCAATTTCTGCTCCTATTCCAGTTGGGATTACTAGTGCAGCGGTAAACTTGTCTGTGTTCTCAAATTCTCTTTTATTATAATCAAAAATTGAAACTGATTCGTCAAAGAAACTGTTGTCTTCATCAGCTTCTTTAATTATTAAGTCAATCTCACAGACGAAAGTATCGTTCTTTTCTTCGGTAACAATAAATCGGATTGGTATTGATCCAAAGTGATTTTCGGTTAAATGTTTATCTGTGTAGTTTTTTAGGTTTGATAACCCAACTAATTCACTTTTTGGTATTTCAAAAACTTCGCTTACAACTTTCATGATGTTAAATTCTGTCGATTACGTGTGAGTTAACAATTTCGCCTTTAAACCAATTTTCTGTAAATTTCTTTGCTACTTCAGGGTCAAAAGATTTACATGAAAACAAGTTAACATAAACAGCCTTAAGTAGGTCTAAGGTGTGAATGGTGATGTTGCTTGTAGTAATGAATTGAATGGCTGATGTACCCTTAAGGTGCGGTTCAGTTTCTCGCTCCTCATCTGGTAGGTCCAAGTCGTCCCACCAGTGTAAATCTGCGCGTTGCATATCAATTAAATCACAAAGCTCAACAAAATATTGTCCGATTTTCTCGCGCGTAAAAGTATCTGGGTCACAATTATGTAAATCCATTACTAACTCAATTCCGTATTTCCTACTGTCTTTTTGCTCTAGCATATGTTTAAACTATAACACGAAATATGTTTATAATCAATAATAACTAAATTAAATTCGTTTACTAATCAAAATAGTCTGGCCACTCAAATGTATTAGGGTCTGTGCATTCATAATCTAGTTCGTACTCCTCTACTAACTCTGGGGTACAGTTTGTTATATAACATGCTTCCTCATTGTCTGCGCATTCAGTTGTTAAGCAGTTCTCGCCATACGGGTCACACTCAAGTGTGTCGTAAGCATAGCGTTCAATTGATTTATAATACCACGTATCTTCCGCCAAATCGCCTGTACAATATTCTTCACCATCAACCTCTGGATCACAAATCCACGTAAAACAAGTTTCAGTTTCCGGATCACAATCAATTTCAGCGTAGTAGTAAAAATCTTCCAAAATTACAAATTTGTAATAGGTAGCCAGGGTCGAAAAGGCGATTAATAAAACACCTACTACAAAAACTATTTTGTTCAAGTGTTTCATCACTCAATTATACAAATAATTGTTGGTTTTTTCTTTGATTATATGCACAGGCGTCTAACCTAAAGTAGTGTATAGAATGAAGCTTCCAGTTGTGATGATAAGTATTCCAACAAATTTTTGCTCAAAGGTGCTCTTGGAAAAATCACCCAAGAAATATTTGGGTGACACCTTAACCATTAAGCTACTAAAAATTAGCACAATAATAGGCTCGTAGGCATTCAGCGACTGCACCAAGCCAATAGGACCCAAAATTACTGCCAGGAGAAAAGTGAGGTCGCTAATGTTATCAAAAACTTCGTTTAACGCACTGATTCCATACACTGATTTAATCGAAGAAACTCTTTGTTTGGCCAGATACATAAATTGAGCACGATATTCCTTTACTGAAACGAACAATATGCTACCAAACAAAATAAAACCAACCCAGTTCCAGAATATCCCTGTCCAGTAGTTGATATCAACGGCTACAACTTTAAAAACTACTTGTGAAAGTGCAACAAAAAATGATGAACCTAGCATTAAAAAAAGGGCTTTGTACTGGGAAGAAAATGATTCTTCTTTAGTTCTGATTAATACACTAGCACCAAGTATCAAAATTAATGAGGCTAAAATTTGAACCTTAGTTAATACTTCTCCTAATGTGAAATATGCCAGAATCAGTCCGAAAATCGGAATGGTTTGAAAAATTGGTATAGCTTGAGAGACGTCCACTCTATCTAGGGCGTGTAAGTATAAAAGTATCCATAAACCGCTCATGATACCCGAAATCAGACCAACCCAGCCGACAGTAATATTAAAATCAATTTTATCATAGCCGAAAAAAAGCATTATTGGATAAAGTACAATTAGGAAAAAAGCAGAAAATATAATTAATGCCCCGGCGCCGTTTTCAGATTCAGTGCTATTACTAAAATACTTTTCTAGAAGGTATTTATCAAAAAAACTACCTATTACTCCAATAAACAGAGATATTAGTCCAACTATAAACCAAAGAGGCATAAACATAATCGTTTATATAACACTATTTGAGCCAACTACACAATGTAAAGGATAACCAGCGGGACTAAGAGCCACCAAAAAAAGTAGTGTTCAGGGGCAAATAGTGATTGAATCGGAGTGCCGGGGGTCAAAAATTCTGTTACTGGTAGTACGTTAAAACTAAAAATCATCAAAAGGATAGTGGCTCCACCTGCCAGCAGTATTTTTTTGCCAAAACTTTCAAATTTATTTTCCTGAAACTCATCTGGCATAACCCGAAAGCAAAGAGCCGTGGTTAAAAGTGAAATAATGGCAAAGAAAGTAATTTTACCTAAAGCTAGTGAGCCAGCACTGTCTAGACCTCCCAATATGAAATCGTAATTGGGAAATTGAATTGAGATTAGTAGGGCTAAATACAAGCCAAAAATCAGATTCATCACCGCTTGTCTTCCTTTAAAAACAGAAAAGCCTAGGAAAATGCCAAAAACTAGCAGGAAGTAGCCAATTTCTATCATAAAATCTATCAAAAACGCCCAGTCCATATATATTTAAATTATATAGAGAAAATAGTTTTTATACCTTACTTTTCCACGATGTCATCAATAGCCACTTTGGTTGCATCTTGTACGTGTTTGAATCTGTCCCCCATCAGTTTGATGCCACCAAACCAACGAGTGACGCAGATAACACAGTCAGTGACATCTTCTTTCTGCATGATGCGTAAAATCACCATGCCGGCTCCAGTCTCACCATCGTCAGCTTTGGTTTCATAAATGGTACCTTCATGTGATATGCGAGCCGCCCAGGTGTTGTGGGTGGCCTTAGCGTACTTTTTGTTTTTTTTGAGTCGCGTCAGGAAATCTTTGATTTCCTGACGCGACTCAACCCTACCGTAACTAACCGAGTACTTACTCCCTCTATCCTCAATAATGTTTTCCAGTAAAATAAAGTCAGATTCAGGCTTTTTACCGGTTCCGAAGTCGAAGCGTGTATTCTGTTGCACCATAAGTTGATTATACCTAATTCTAGTAGTATTGACTGTGCGCCGTTGTCTTGTATTGTTTAATGGAAAGTTAAGTAGAGGTGTTCTTATGTATAGTAACAAAGTGTTGTGGGTTGCGTCGGCTCTTGGTCTTACGATGATTGCTTGGGGCTTAAATGGTGACGCCGCTTCATATTTACCAGAACGGTATACTGATAGTTCTGCCGTTCTACTGATCATCTTCGGACTAATTATTTCTGCAACTGCCGTAACTTTGTGGTTGAAGCAAAATAAAGTTTACCGGGAGGATGAGTGATGTTTTGGGTTTGGTATGGGATTGCGGTTGGTCTACTCTTCATTAATGTAAATTATTTTACTGAAGATCATTTATCGGCAATTATCATATGTCTAGTGTGCGCTGCTATTGCATTGCATTCTCTTCAGATTGCCATAAAGAGAGTCTTGATTGATGTGAAGCAGGGTAAGTATAAATAAGTAGATAAACAGCCGGCTTGCGTAAGCAAGCCGGCTGAATTCTTTGTGTCTGTTAGATTCCTTCCCCTCTTAACTCCTCTATCAGCTTTTTTGCTTTGCGTGACAGTTTTTTCGGGGTTTCGATAGATATAGCTACTAAAAAGTCACCACGCCTTTCGCCGTCGTACGGTACACCTTTATTCTTTATTCTTAGTAGTTCGCCGTGCGAGATACCAGCTGGAATTTTAATGTCTACTTGGCCATCAAGGGTTTCGACAGAGTAAGTGGCCCCCAAAAGTGCATCAGTTAACTTTACTGGCAACTTTGTACCCAGGTTGTTTCCTTCCCTTTTAATAGATTGATGTTTTTCTACGTGAACTTTTATATACAAGTCACCCGGTTGACCATGTAATATGGCTTCACCTCGGCCGGTCATTCTGATGACTTCCCCATTTTGTATACCAGCTGGTACTTTAATAGAAATTTCTTCTTCAGTCCGTTTTACACCGGCTCCGTGGCAAACGGTACACTTTTCCTTTGGAATTTGACCAGTTCCGTGACATGTTGAACACTCGCGGACGGTGGTGAAGTTACCCATAATACTCTGCCGGTTTTCCCTAATCTTTCCGTTACCACCACAAATCGAGCAATTTTCGGTACCTGCTCCCGCTTTAGCCCCATTACCATTACAGCTTTCGCAAGTATTATTCTTGGTAATTAAGACCTTTCTGGTAGCGCCAAAGATTGATTCTTTGAAAGTTAAATTAATGTCTATGGAGACATCACGACCTCGTTGCTGTTGATTGCGTCCACCAAAGCCAAAGCCTTGGAAGATATCATTGAGATCAAATTCAAAACCTTGCCCCCCAAAACCCTGTGCGCCTTGGAAACCAGAAAAATCAAAACCACCAAAACCAGCTCCACCGCCAGCACCTTGAAAAGCTTGTCCGTAGGTATCGTACTCAGCCTTTTTCTTGTCGTCTCCCAAGACAGCATAAGCTTCTGTTACTTCTTTATATTTTTCTTCATCACCAGTTTTTTTGTCTGGATGATACTTAGCAGCCATCTTTCTAAAGGCTTTTTTCACTTCGTCTTTGGAGGCGCCCTTATTCAAGCCTAGTATTTGGTAGTAGTCTTTGTTCATGTGTTTCAATCAAATTAAGTTGAATATGAGAGGTGCGAACCGAAGGTTCGCACCTCCTAACTCAAGATTATTTATTTATCTTCGTCTTTTTTATCCTCTTTTATTTCTTCCGCTTCTCGCACGACCGGCTCCTCTTCTGAGTTTCCTGCAGGAGTAGCATCGCCCTCTTTTTGAGCTGCTTCAGCTGCTTTTTGCATGATCTCGCCAATCTTCTGCAGAGAAGCGGTTAGTTCTTCAACTGACTTAGAGATAGCGTCTTTCTCATCTGCGGTAATGGTCTTTTTAACAGAATCGATTTTTTTTTGAATTTCGTTCTTAACATCTTCAGGAATTTCTTTTTCATGATCTTTTAATGATTTTTCAGCAGTGTAGACCATTTGTTCTGCTTGGTTCTTTGTGTCAATCAGCTCTTTCTTTTTATTGTCCTCATCTGCGTGTTCTTCAGCTTCCTTTTTCATTCTCTCAATATCTTCCTCTGATAGTCCTGAATTGGCCTCAATTCTAATTGATTGCTCCTTGCCAGTTGATTTGTCCTTAGCTGTTACATTAAGCACGCCGTTACTGTCTACGTCAAAAGTAACTTCGATTTGAGGTACTCCGCGTGGAGCCGGTGGAATTCCATCTAAAACAAACCGACCAAGTGATTTGTTATCGGAAGCCATTGATCGTTCTCCTTGCACGATGTGAATTTCGGTTGAGGTTTGGTTGTCAGCTGCAGTTGAAAAAACTTGCTGTTTCTTGGTTGGAATGTGAGTGTTTTTTTCAATTAATTTAGTATTGACTGCTCCCATTGTCTCGATACCAAGTGATAGTGGAATAACATCAACGAGTGTAATGTCTTGCACATCTCCTTGGAAAATACCAGCTTGAATAGCAGCGCCTTGTGCCACCACCTCATCTGGATTGATAGAGCGATTTGGTTCTTTACCAAACAGTTCTTTAACCGCTGCTTGAATAGCTGGCATGCGAGTTTGCCCTCCAACTAAAATTACTTCGTCAATATCTTCCTTGTTTATACCTGAGGCTTCCAGAGCGCGTTTGGTGATTTCGATTGACTTTTGGATGTAATCTTTTGCTAACTCCTCTAGTTTAGCCCGGGTCAGCTTGATATCCATATGTAGTGGTCCATCTGAACCTTGTGAGATAAATGGAATGTTGATGTTTGCTTCAGTAGTAGATGACAATTCCAGTTTAGCCTTTTCAGCTTCGTCATCTAGGCGTTGTAATGCGAGCTTGTCTTTACTTAAATCAACTGCATTGGAAGATTTAAACTCTT
>JAGQMC010000063.1 GCA_020428815.1 Candidatus Kaiserbacteria bacterium | reverse complement strand
TAACAATACCTTGGTCAATATCTCGACCTCCCATGTGAGCGTCGCCATCAGTTGATTGCACTTCCACCACATCATCCCCAACTTCTAGAACGGTAACGTCAAAAGTACCACCACCGAAGTCATAAACAACTAGTTTCTCATCTTTTTTCTTATTAAACCCATAGGCTAGGGCTGCGGCAGTAGGTTCATTGATGATTCGTTTTACTTCTAGACCAGCAATCTTTCCGGCGTCTTGAGTAGCTTTACGTTGAGAATCATCAAAATAGGCTGGAACAGTGATTACCGCTTCAGTAATTTTTTCACCCAGCTTAGCTTCAGCGTCATTTTTCAGCTTGGTTATAATCATGGCTGATACCTCTTCTGGACGGTAATCCTTACCATCCATGGTCACCAATACTCCACCGTCAGGACCTTCTTTGATATCGTACGGAACCACTTCCTTGTCTTTCTGAACAGCTTGGTCCTTAAAATTATGGCCCATGAAGCGCTTAATACCATAAATAGTATTAGTTGGGTTAGTCACTGCTTGTTTCTTAGCAATTTGACCCACTAGTCGCTCATTTGTCTTTGAAATAGCGACTATGGAAGGAGTAGTTCTGTTACCTTCAGCATTTTCTACAATTACCGGTTCACCTGCCTCGATGATTGCCATAGCAGAGTTGGTGGTTCCTAAATCAATTCCGAGAATTTTTGACATAATTTCAAATTAAATAACTTATATTTCGATCTATTTTTCACTTTTAGTTCCAGTAGTGACGCGGGCGTGTCTGATTATCTCTGTTTTATCGCCTGTTTGTAATTCGTAACCTTTCTGCACTACTGATATTACTACGTCCACAAGTTTCTCATCTTGCACCTCTTCGGTACCAATTGCCTCGTGTTTATATGGGTCAAACTGTTCACCTTTTGGGTTAATAGTTTTTACATTATTGTTTTCCAAAATCTTGTTAAGCTGGCCAAGTATACCTTCGATACCTGCACGCCATGACTCATCTACTTTCTCCCAGGTCTCCTTATTGGCCATGGCCATTTCAAAACTATCACAAAGAGGTAGTAGGTCTAAAATGTGTTCGATTTTAAAACGAATACGATCTCTAGTCCTATCATCATCTAGACGCTTGCGAGCGTTTAAGAATTCAGCT
This sequence comes from Candidatus Kaiserbacteria bacterium, assembly GCA_020428815.1. Lineage (GTDB taxonomy): Bacteria > Patescibacteriota > Minisyncoccia > Phycocordibacterales > UBA918 > OLB19. The sequence goes on along the minus strand of JAGQMC010000063.1, from coordinate 21,220 downwards.
TTTGCGCGTTGTAGTTCATCTTGCAGCTGCCGTCTGTCTTCCTCGCAAAGTTTAAGTTTTTCCTTTATTTTTTTAATTTTATCTGAGCTCATAGCTTCGTTTTCTACCAGCTCAGGTTCTGCAATCTTTGAGTAGTCTTCGTTGGTGATCTCCACCTCAATATCCGTGTCTTCTTTAGCTTGTTTGTTCACCATACGTCGCGCATTATAAATGCAAATGAGCTTAGTGTAAAGGTTTGGTAAAGAAAATCAGCGTGCTCCTTTGGGAGCGCGCCGATGATTCACTAGAATGAAAAGACAACCTTAACTACGAAGTCGTAATCATCATCAATGAACGGAGCAATGGTCTCCAGTGCAACGCTTTCAGTCAGCCAGTATCCTACCATAGGCCCAGTACCAACCCAGCGCTCTGAGTACAGGCCAGCGTACAAAGAGTCGTTCACAGAGTAGGTGAGGTCACCTTTGTGGTACCACTGATACGACGAATACTCATCTGGAGTGTATTCAATAGTTACCTCTAGGGTGAGATAGTCATTTTCGTACCAAACCCAGTTATTGTATACACGCCACGATTCTTTATCATAGTGTGATTCTCCAATTCCGATGCCGATTTCAACATCTCCGATGGAAAAGCTGGGTCCAGCGTAGATAGACCAATAGTCACTATCGTGGTAACCGTAAACGTAGAACCCATGTGCCTTATCGCTGTTGAAATAGTGGCCGTACAAAAGTTCGACCGCTTCGTAGCTTTCACTACTACCATAGTAGTTTGATTCTCCCTCTAGGTACCAAAGTCTTTCACTTTGTGATAAGGCAAATTGAGAACATATTGTCAAAAGGAACCCAAGAACACACTTCATTTCGCCACCTCTGTAGCTAAAGAATAAGTTTGAAAATATTACGTTAACGTAAGACTTTGTCAATATAAAATAGAAATTTTTTTTGTCTAGTCCCCATCTTAATTGATAGGTGTAAAATGATTAGACCTTAAGCTCTACGTTTAAGGTACGGCTGATGAGGAAGGAAATCTTCGGACTTCCGGAATCATCTCCACAGAAAAAACCCAAGCTTCGGCAAGGGTTTTTTCATTATTACCTTAAACAATGTGTCCCGAGGATGGACCTTGGGACACTGAGGTGTAAAAAAAGGCTCCGCAGGGAGCCTTTTTTTCTAACGTTTAGACCAAGCTGGGCGCTTGCGCGCTTTACGCAATCCAAACTTCTTTCGTTCTACTGAACGCGGGTCTCGCTTTAGGAAACCAAGAAGCTTTAATGGGCTGCGTCGGTCGGCTTTTTCCTTCACTAGCGCACGTGCGATACCTAGTCTGATGGCTTCAGCTTGAGCTGAAATTCCTCCACCTAGTACCTTTGCAGTGATCGTGTAGTGTTCAATTCCAGCATCTTTTGTTTCTAGTACAGATAGGATGTCTTTCTGATTTGAAAGATTTCCAAAGTACTCTTCCATCTTCTTACCATTTACGGTAATTTCTGTTTTTGATGCAGGGGTTAGTCGGACACGAGCGGTTGCTGTCTTACGACGACCAACTCCTTCTACGTAGGTTGTTTTTGTTGCTGACATAAGACTATTCAGAAATGATTAATTGAGTAAGCAAGCGTTTTTTATGCCGATTGTTTGGAATCATTCCGGCAATTGAACGCTTCAAAGCCTCGCCGTAACCAAGACGGCCAGCTAGGTGAGAAAGTGTCTCTTCTTTACGTCCGCCTGGGTAGCCAGAGTAACTTTGATAAATCTCACCACCTTTTTTCTCGCTAATATCTAACTTACTAGCATTGGTGATTTCCACTTTTACTTCAGACTTAATATGTCTTACAAAGTCAGCCTTGTTTTTGCCTTGCAAAACAGTTGCTGCTTCAGTTGCCACCTTACCAAGTCGCTTTCCAGTAGCGTCTATAGTGTAGGTTTCGTTAGTTGTTTCTGTCATAAGCTTATTCAACAAATTCAATTATTGCTTCGTCACGTCCTGGTGATGTTCGACCTAATTTAACTACTCTTGTGTAGCCACCATTGCGTTCAGCAAACTTAGGAGCGATGTCCTTAAAAAGTTTGTTCATGATTGTGTCACTCGGTTCACCTAAAGTGCTAGCAATTAGACGTCTTGAGCTAATGTCATCCTTCTTGGCACGAGTTATTAATTTTTCAATATTTGGTTGTAGTTCTTTAGCTTTAGCTAAAGTGGTCTTGATTTGACCGTCACGGATTAGAGACACTGCCAAACCACGTAGTAGCGCTGTGCGGCCACGACGAGTGCGACTTAGTGTCCTAGTATTACTTGCATGTCTCATAAGCTATTCCTCAAGTTTCAAGTTCATCTTGCCAAGCAGTTCTTGGATTTCTTCTACTCCCTTTGGTCCAATACCATCTAGGGCTAAGATGTCATCCTGTTTCTTGCGTACAAGCCCTCCGATGGTTCGGATACTTGCTTCTTCAAGTGCTTGGAGAGTTCGGCTGGTAAGGTCAAGTGTTTCAATTCTAGTCTTTAGGACTTCTTGGTCAGGAGCTGTTTCTTCTTTTTCTACCTCAGTTTCTACTGGCTCGGCAGTCTTTTCTTCGTGTTGTTCTTGGAAACCAATGACTGATTTTAGTTGATGAATCATGATTTCGATTGATTTCTCAAGCGCCTCACGTGGCGAGTAGGTTCCGTCTGTCTCTAAAATTACTCTAAGTCGGTTGTAATCAGTTCGGTCACCGACACGCATGTTTTCAACTTCGTAATTAGCTCGTCGGATTGGTGTAAAGACAGCGTCCAGTGCAATTGCACCAATCTCCATCTTTTCTTTTTGATGTACCTCACGTGGTACATAACCAAGTCCTCGTTCAACTGTCATTTCGATAGTTAAAGTAGTGCTTTTGTTTGTAATTTCAGCTATTGGTTGTTCTGGATTAAGGATTTCCACTTGTGATGGCGCTTCAATATCACCAGCTGTTACCACTCCAGATCCTTTTTTCTTCAAGGTAACTACCATTGGTTCATCTGCGTGTGAGTGCAATCGAACTCTTCTTAGGTTTAAAAGGATAGTGATAACATCTTCTTTTACTCCATCTAGAGTAGAGAACTCGTGTTCAGCTCCATCAATTTTAACTTGGGTGATAGCTGAACCTGGTAGTGAAGATAGGATGATGCGTCGTAAAGAATTACCAAGAGTGTGTCCGTATCCAGGATATAGACCGTCAATTTCAAAGATACCCTTGTTGTCTTTCTCTGATACAACGCGTGGCTTTGACGGTAGAGTTACATTTGTTTCCAACATAATTTTTTAATGAATTATTTTTTGTAAGCCTCTAAATCCTATCGACTGTAGTATTCCATTACCTGCTCAGGATCGAACATGTTTTCAGCCGGATTGTAAACCGGAGCAGATTTCATTGTTCCCTCCATTTTCTTTACGTCGAATGTGACCCAACTTGGTAAGGCAGCTGCTTCGTGCTTCTCTTTCAGGTCAACAAATAGGCCAGTTTGACGACTTCCTTCTCTGATTGAAATTACATCGTCCTTCTTAACTCGGTGTGATGGAATGGTCATTTTCTTACCGTTAACACAAATGTGTCCGTGAGAAACTACTTGTCGTGCAAGTCGCCGTGTCTTTGCTAACCCCATTCGATAAATCACGTTGTCAAGCCGTGACTCTAGTCTGTCCATTAAGAGAGCAACTGGTTGATTACTCTTTTCAACTGCTTCATCTACATAACGTCGAAGCTGTTTTTCAGACACTCCATAAGTGAAGCGCATTTTTTGCTTCTCGATTAGTTGACGTTTGTAATCACTCATTTGCCCTGGTCGTCGGCTACGACGAGCGCCCTGACTACGAGCAAGTGACAATTCAAATTTTTGAGTTTGTGTCTTCTCAAAAATTGGTGCCCCTAAACGCTTAGCGATTTTGTATTTTGGTCCAATTTTCATAAGCTATGTCTATACTCGACGCGCCTTAGGAGCACGTGGTCCATTAAATGGAACAGGAGTTTTATCAGTAATCTTATTGATACCAATACCCTTTCCGGCAAAAGCTCTTAATGCTGACTCTCGACCAGCGCCAACTCCTCTAATGATAACTTCAGCTTCCTTCATTCCCATTTGCTGGGCTTTTTCGCCAATAATTTCACCTACTTTTGCAGCTGCAAAAGGAGTGCTTTTTCTTGAGCCCTTAAATCCTAAAGCGCCACTTGAAGCTGCCATTACAGCGTTACCTTTCTCATCACAAAGTGTAAGTAAGGTATTGTTGAAAGTTGCTAATACATTTAGCTTACCTGAAGCCAACTTTCGTTTAGGGATGCGGTTTAAAGCACGTGATGTGCCGGCTACGTCAGAGCCACCGCTTTTCTTCATGATACGTTTTTTACCCATATGTTACAAAGATACTAATAATTTAAAAATAAATTCCAGTGAATTAATTTCTAGGTCTTTTCTAGTTTGCGGCGACCGCTACCCATAGTCTTCTTAGCTCCTTTCAGAGTTCGGGCATTAGTCTTAGTGCGTTGTCCACGTGCTGGTAAACGCTTGGCGTGACGTGAGCCACGATAAGAATCAATGTCTTTAAGACGCTTGATATTTGCTGAGACGTGTCGCTTCAGCTCTCCTTCAATAGTGAAAGATTCAATTTTTTCACGAATAGCATTCTCCTGATCTGTATTTAAATCAGTTGCTTTCATGGTGTGCTCGATTGATAATTCATCGAGAATATCCTTAGAACGTGACAAACCAATGCCGTACACTGCAGTAAGAGCGTAAGCTAGTTGCTTTTCGTCCGGAATTGTAATACCTGAGATTCTCATAATTAACCTTGTCGTTGTTTATGGCGAGGTTTCTTTTTGTTGATAACATACACAACACCTCGACGTTTGACGATTTTGTCGTCAGGACTCATTTTTTTGACTGATGATCGTACTTTCATAGTTAATAATATTTTGTTTAAAAACAGTCCAGGCTGTTCTAGAGGCGCTTTGTAATACGTGCTTTACCTCCATATGGATCGGTTACCATCCCGACTTTATCGCCTACTAGTACGCGAATCCGGAATCGTCGCATTTTTCCTGAGAGATATGCGAGAAGAGGCTCCTCCTCCCCTTCTACGGTGACACGAAAAAGTGCGTTAGGTAGAGCTTCCTCTACCACGCCATAAACTAAATCGTCTTTAACCGTTGATGTCTCTTGATCCATTAAACGCGGTGAGTGTAGCAGATTAATTAAATGCCGTCAATGCAGTTTACACAGTAGTGAGTAGTTTACTCCTCAGTTTTCTTTAGTTCTTCTATCAAAATGATTTCTTCAGCGTTATCTGGAAATGATCGTTGCCAGAAAGGTGTGATATGTACTCTGGCTGCTGTGATACCTGGGTAGGCGGCTACAGCATTATTTATTGCAGTTTTTGGTAAACCAGCCAGGTCCTTTGTTAGTTTTTCTCCGTTGTACTCCCAAATTAGTAACGGTTTACCCGTTAATTTGAAGGTCAGTGACGTTTCGTTAGCGATGACACTAGAGGAAGTGGTTGGTGACGTGTAAGAGAAACTTAAGATTGAAGGATCTTCTACTCTTACATCGTTACCTTCATAAGTAGCCACAGTTTCTTGGGCTAGAAAAGAGCCAAAATTAATTTTGTTAAATAACGGTACTTGGAGAATTGCCTGTTCCTTAATGGTAACTAAATTATCACCGTACTTTGCAGCTGGCAGAGCGTTGTAGGTAAAGGCTACAGAATCAGGGAAAGCAATTGTGCCTGCTGGTTTTTCTTGATCGATCCGACTTAAAAGATTGTTTCTTAATTCAATTTGCAAAGCCTGTCGAGCAGTTTGAAGTTCCTGATCGTCTATTTCAAATCGTGGTCCACTAAAACCACCAGTAAAAGACTGTGGATTACGTGCAGTTATAGCATTAAACAAATCAGTAAATCCATTTTCTTCAAATCCAGGGATATCAAACTTTGTATTTGCTGATAAGTTGTAGCTTTCTCCACTTTCGTCAGCAAAAACTTCGGCCTGGATAGTGCCAGGAATTAGACTCCCACTACCGTCCTTAACGGCTCCTGGCACAACCACGGACTCTTGTATGCGGAATATTTTACCGTCAGGACTTCGAAAACGAGTGTTCTTTATTAATCTTTCTGCTCCAGGAGTAGTTTTAACAATTTCAATTAAACCGGTAGCCAATTCTTCCACTTGTACTTGCCCGCTAGCTTTTACTTGACTTTCACCTGTCGCTTCTAAAGTCATAACTTCATAGCTCAAATAACCATCACGTTTGTCAGGATAGGCGGTAAACTCAGCACTAACGTTAGGTTCTCGATACTGAGGATAGATAGTCAGTTCAGTCTTGCCCATAATGGCACTAAGGCCAATGGCTCCGCCCACAATAAATACAAATAAAAATAAAGATATTAACAGGCGTTTATTGCCAGTTTTTGTGCCATCTTCAATTACGATACTAGGAATATCTTCCTTTGTGGCAATTGTTGGCGTGTTTTGGTCTGATAATGATTCAGTTGGTTCTGATACTGGACGAGGAGCTCGCGGCCGTCGCGGCTCGGCAGGTCTGATATCCTGGAGGTTCCATTTTTTAGTCATATTCCATTACAGTATACCTCCACAAAGTCACTCATGATATTACGTTGTCCCCAAAAAGAAAAGTAGTATTTGAGGGGCAAAAAAAGAAGTCTAGAAGTGTTTGTACAACTGGTGCTGCTGTTGGTTGTGGAAAAATTGGGCTGATAGTAATAAGGCTGTATCGCGAGGTATTTTTCGATCAGTATCTTCTGTTTGTTTAGCGTACATTTTCTTGATGATTTCACTGGTGATAGAAGTTACATTAACATCAGTTTTAACGGCTCTTTTTGCGGCTTTTTTAATTATATCTATAAATATTGGCTCACTACTTAGGTCAGAATGTACTGAAATAGTGCGTGGTATGGATAAATTATCCCCTGTCTCATGAAAAAGTTGAGCTAGTTCGTTTGTATAGTTTTCAAACATGGTTTCTACTTCTTGTTTTTGTTTAGCAGAGAGATTGTCTAAAAATTGATAAGGATTTTCAGTGTGCAGATTAGCAAATGCTTCGTGTAGGGGTATCTTAGTGATTTCTGATATTTCTCTAGCTAAGGAAAAAGATCCAAACGGTATGTGGGTACAGTACGACAAGACACCATCTCTTACAATTCCAATTTCAGTTGCTTCATAAGTAATATCTAAAAGACAGACATCGTACAGTTGGTTAAACATTTCTCGAGTAAGTGAATACAACATCAAAATAAATGAAATTTTCCGGTTACTTGTATTTGGCAGCAGTTTGTCGTGTACTTCGTCCAAAGCTTCTATTAGATGATGTTGAGAAACAGCGCTGCCTTGTGAGACGGTCAAATTTTTGGCGGAGTTGTTTAGGGGCTCTTTAATATGATACCCGTTAGCTGTTAAACTCATGTTTGTCTTGGTGATGACCTTTAACCCCAAATCTTGTAAAGATTCATTTTCTTTTAACTCAGATTGAATTTTTAACTCGACAGTATTAGTCAACTCTTTCAGTAGCTCTTCAGTAATTAGAAAATCACTGGTTTGGGTGTAATTTATTGTTTTAGTGATAGTGTACGACCAAGGAGCTGAAATGCTGCATTGAAGTTCTGAAATTTTTAAACTCGAATTAAATTCTCGCAAGGCCTTTCTACCATTAGTGTCTAGCAATATAGAACTGTTTACCAAAGCTGTCATCACTGCTTTCGCGCTTCTTTCTAAAGAATCAATATTGCGTAATGGCGCATGTTCACGATGAGACCAGATTATTTGTGGGTGATCTTCGGTTGGGTTTGAATAAACAATTGCAATTAGAACACTGCCTGAACCTACATCAATAATAGCACCGCAGCGGTTGGGTGAAATTTTACCTCCGAAGATTGACATGTTTGAATTATAACAGTCGGGCCGCCCCCTTTGGGGGCGGCCCTTAAAAAGCAGGGGATTATTTTGCTATTGAACTAAAACTGCTTTAATTCGTCTAACTCCAGCCGAGGAAGATTCCTCTTTCTTGATTTTAAAAGTGCCTTTAATGTCCTCAATTTTTTCAACATGGGGACCACCACAAAGTTCTCTTGAAAAAATAGTGCCATCATGGCCAGTCACGGTATAGACCTTCACTTCATCTGGGTATCTATCCCAAAAACTACCTTCGACGGTCGGGTCAGCTTCAGCTTTATCCTTAGGCATGGTTTCAATTGTTACATTTCCCCCAACTTGAAGAGCTTTATTTACCCAAACTTCTATCTGGTCTAGTTTTTCACTGTCAATTTTCTCTGGATGAGTAAAGTCAAAACGCAGTCTGTCGGCAGTGATGTTTGAGCCTGCCTGGTGTATATGAGGACCTAAAATTCCTCGCAAAGCAGCTAGCATTAAGTGTGTAGTGGTGTGGTACTGCACAACAATCTCTGAATTGTCAGCCAAACCACCTTTGAACTTCTGCTCAGAACCGGCACGTGATTTTTCACGATGCTCAGTCATTAACTTTTCAAACCCTACTTTATCCACTACTAATCCCTTGGTAGCTGCTATTTCTTCAGTTAATTCAATCGGAAATCCATAAGTGGTAAATAAATCAAAAGCATTTTTACCGCTGATAGCAGGCTTGGTCGTGGCAGAACTTTTATCAATAACCTTCTTTCCATTAACTTCTTTAGTGTTAACGTGTACCTGTAGTTCAATTTTATTAAATTGTTTAAGACCCTTTTCAAGTGTTTTGCGGAACTGCTCTTCCTCGCCGGCAATCGCAGATTTTATATCAGCTCGTCGGTCACTTAGATTAGTATAGTGAGACTCGTAACTGTTAATCACACTTTCACCTAGGTTTTGTAATTCGCCAGCGGGAATCTCTAAAATATCTGCATAACGAACGGCTCTACGCAAAAGTCTGCGGACAAAATATCCTTGCTCGGTGTTGCTTGGTAGCACCCCGTCACCAATCATGAAGACAGCCCCACGAATATGGTCAGTTACAACTCGAAACGCTTCAAGATAATCATCATAATTCTTCTGAGAAAGGTTTTGTATTTTTTCAATGACACTCCATAAAGAATCAACTTTAAACGCGTCCCCATCGTTGTTGCAGGCAGCGGCAATTCTTTCTAGTCCCCCACCAAAGTCAACGTTTTGCTTAGCTAGCTTCTTAAAACCATCCTCAGTCTTAATGTATTCAATAAATACATTATTACCGATTTCAATGAAGCGGCCACAATCACAATTGGGGTGACAATGTTCTCCATAAGTCGAATCATGTTCAGTGCCAAAATCATAAAACATTTCAGTGTCTGGACCGCCGATTTCACCCACTGGCATGTTTTCTGGTTTACCGGCACGACTCCACCAGTTCTTTGAACCGTCGTAATAGAATATGCGTTCATCGGCTTTCATGCCACGCTTTCCTCCATCAGCTTCTGAGCCAATTTCTGCAACTTCGTTTGAAACACCTTTGTTCTTAAATAGATTTTGCCAGATAGTTACAGATTCTGTGTCCTTGGGCACTTCTTTACTTCCAATATAAGCAGTGACATAGAATCTTTCTGGATCTAAGCCGATTTCATCTATCAAAAATTCATACATCCAGGGGATTTGCTCTTTCTTAAAATAGTCTCCAAGTGACCAGTTGCCTAACATTTCAAAGAAGGTTGTATGTCGGTTGTCTCCGACTTCATCAATATCTTCTGCTCGAAAACACTTCTGTGAGTTGGTGAGTCTGGTGCCTTTAGGATGTAATTCACCCATCAGGTACGGCACTAGTGGTTGCATACCGCTGCCGGTAAACAGAGTAGTTGGATCATTGTCAGGTACTAAAGCAGCAGAAGGAATAACAGCGTGGCCCTGTTTAGCCATGAAATTTAAATATTTAGTGCGAATATCATTTACCGTTATTTTCATTTTGCGTGAGATTAGTATTTGAATATAGCAAATATTCTTAATCAGTCCAGATAAATGTACTTAGCTGCAGACTAGGGGCAAACTTTATTGATTTGCTGCTCGACTGCCTTAGTCGGTCCAGCACCACTAATAATTAGGTGTTTTGGATTTAAATACTTTTTAATAGCTTGATTTACTTCAGATACGGTCAGCTTCTCTACTTTTCTTTTATGTTCAGCTATCTCTTCCAAACTAAAACCAAACTGATGATAGCTATGTAAATCACGTAATTGGCTACTGGTTGAATCATTTAACAAGGTCTGACTCGTGTTTATAATCGTCTTAAACTTCTTAAGTTCAGCAGTGGAGATACCTTTGTTGTAAAGTTTCTTTAACTCTCTATGAGTTGAGGAGAGGCCCTCTACTGCTTTATCTGGAGCGAAAAATGTCGTGATGTGAAGGTATCCAGACTCATCATTTATAAAACCTTCTGTTTGTGCGTATATATTATAAGTAAGTCCTTCCAGTTCTCGCACTGTGCTCATTAACCGTCCAGCAAAACCACCCCACTTTCCCAAAACAGCGATGCCGAATGATAAAGGAATGTAGTCCGGATGATGGAGATTTATTGGAATAGGTAGACCAAGACTAAAGTCAATATTGGTTCGACTAGGTATATTAGTTAACTTCACAGATGATTTTACTGATTTTTGACTTTGATATTGTTTTTTCTTTTTAACTTTAGATACTTTTTTCAATTTTTTTAGAGTTCCAGTTGTTTCTTTACATATATTTTTGTCTCCAGCTACCGATACAATCAAAAAGCTAGCCATGACATCGTTGTGAAATTGTTGAAGATCTGACTTGCTTACTTTTGTTAAAGCGGCAAGAGTACTATCAATAGAAAAGGTGTGGTGCCGGTCGCCTGGAGAATAAATGGTATTCTGTAGACCAATCAGTGCAATGGTCTTACTGTCTTCTTTAGCGTGTTTTAGTTCATTGCTGGTAGTTTTTACGGCTCTTTTAAGTTCTGATTGGCTAAATGTCGGCTGGTTTAGCATTAACTCAGTCAGTTTCAAAAGTTTTTTGAAGTTTTGGCTACTCGATTTTAGAGTAATTGACAGAAGACAGTTGTTAATGGAGACACTCAGAGTGGCACCAAGCTTATTGACTGCATCAAGGAATTCGTCGCGAGTGTAATTACCACAACCGGACATGAGCATATCTGCATATATTTCTTCAGTGGCTTGGGTTTGAAGAGTACGTTTTTGTTGTAAATCAGCAGTTATAAGGACAGTGGCGGTGTCACTTTGGTCTACTTCTATAGTAGCTAAAGAATAGCTAATCTGTCTGTCAATTTTTTTAATCATATGCTTAAGATTGTCCAATAAAGTAGCCAATCGTTAGATTGTTGTTACTAAAACTTTTTGCGGCGTGGTTTAAGACGTCTTTGGTGGTAATCTTATCCAATATTGAAGTGGTTTTTGTATAGGTTTCCCAAGTACCAGCAGCAGTGTATTCGGTCAATTCTTGAGCAATTTTTAAAGAGTGTTCACGAGCAAACAATTCCTCAGTTATAAGCTGAGCTTTGGATTTTTTGAGTAACGAGGACAGAATCGAACTTTTAAGGTTATTGATTGCTTCTAAAATAATACCCTCAATGGTCTCATGATTTTCTCCAGGCGCCAAAGTGACGCTAATGTTAGCTAAATTTTCTTCAGAAGTGGGCTCAAGGCTGGTGGAAATACTGGATGCTTTGCCAGCATCAATAAGAAGTTTGTGTAGAATACTTTCTGGACCGCCGGTTAAGATATCTAGCATAAGATATGCAGTGAACCAGCTTACGCTTGGAAAGCCAGCTTGTTTAAAACCAATTGAAACAATATTCGTGGTTGAAGGTCTGGTAATGCTGATTCGTCTTAAGCCTTCTTGTTTTGGTTCTCTAATCTTAAAGCGAGGAATTGGAGTTTGGGGACACTTAATTTTAGAGAAAGCTTGTTTAATCTCAGACAAAGTTTGTGTTCTGTCGATATCACCGATTACCATCATTACAGCATTATCAGGTCGGTAGTAGTCTCGATAAAATGCTTCTAGTTTGGCGGCAGTATAATCCTCAATATCTTCACGGTAGCCTATAGTTTCGTGCCCATAAGGATGGGAGTGATAGGCGGTACTAATCATTTGTACCTCAAGAGCAAAGTGTGGATTTCCGTTGTACATATCGAACTCACTTAATACATTGCCTTGTTCCGGCTTCAGTTCTTTGTCAGTTAGTACAACTCCTGTCATTCGCTCAGCCTCGATTTTAAGAGCTTGCTTAAAGTAAGATTTTGGATAGCTGAAATAATAGGTAGTTCTATCCTTCCACGTGTTAGCATTTAAAGCACAACCGGTTTCCCGTTCAAATTTCATAGCAGCAGCTGTCTTGTCAGTTCGCTTTAAATCATAAGTGGTTGGTTTAAATAGCATATGTTCAAGCATGTGTGCTACACCAGTTTCTCCACGCGCTTCATCTCTCGCACCTACCAAGTATGTAATATTGGTAGTTATCACACCTGTTTCCGGACGGTGAAAGTACAAAACACGCAATCCATTGTTGATTAAGCGATACTCTTCAATTCCACCTGCTTCTTTGATGAATTCAAATCCCGGTACAGGTGGTTTCTTTTTGTTGTTAGCTGATAGTTTCTTTGACATCGAAAATAAAATTTTTATATTGCTCAAATGTATGATTAAACTCGTGTACTATACCATCAGCGAGGCGATTGTTAATAGCGTTAGCAATGGCTTGATAGGCTTCTAACCTACTATCTAAATCAGTACCAAAATCTCTCAAAAAACCGTCATGGTCTTCATAGTAAGTTTCGACAATGCTTCTAAAATTGTGGATCTTATCTGCCGCCGCTACCATGACTGCTTCAATTGGACCATTCTTAATTTGCCTTGCGTAGGTTTTCTTTACATCAACCCAAGGGATTTTCTTATCACCAGTGTTGTCTGGTTCTGTCACGGTGGCTACAATCTTAGCAACATTTTTACCAAAATCAGTCTCAAGCTCCTCCATAGTGTAGTCGGTATCCTCAATAGTATCGTGAAGCAAAGCTGCGACTAGCGCGTCTTCGTCTTTTGTGTAATCACGAAGAATTACAGTTACAGCCATCAAGTGTGTTATGTATGGTAGGTTTTGATCCCCTTTTCGCAATTGGTCTTGGTGCAAGAGAGCCGCTGCTTTTATGGCTTGTTCAATCTTGTAAGTATACATAGCAATAAAAAATACTATAGCACAACCCCTTCCATTTCTAGCAATTTACGTTTCACAGTCTCGCCCCCTCGATTGTAACCACCAATTTTTCCGTCACTACGAATGACTCGGTGACAAGGTATCGTCGAATCATAGTTTTTAGCCATTATATTGGCTACCGCCCGTGCGGCTTTGGGGTGGCCGGCTTTGCCGGCCACCCCCTTATAAGTCATCACTTCACCTTTAGGGATGTTTTTAACTACATTTTTAACGGTGTCTGAAAACTTAGTCATTATCTTACTTTTTATCTGCAAAGTGTATAGCTTGCAACTTCTTGCCAGCTGCCTGACGGTATGGACAGTACTCGCAATTCTCACCACATTTAGGTAAGGTCTCTTGTTCTAAACAATCTTTAATCTCCAAGAGAGTTGGCTCAATCCAATCAACTGTTGTTTTAACTGGCACTAGGGTAGTCTCAAACTCTAGTGTGTTATTAAAACTTGGCCGATCCTTAGTGGCATTAGCGTAAACTAAGTAGCCTGTGTCTTCCACTTCAAATCCATTTTGCTCAAGAAGCCAACGGTATACTCCAAGTTGTCTAGTATATTGTTGCTCCCAAGGGCTATCCCCTAACTTATCAATTCTTCCCTCTTTTGAGGTTGATTTATAATCAACAATTATCAGTTTACCGGCAGGAGTGACCCAGATGTCATCAACTCCCCCGCTGACAGTCAGTCCAGTTGGTTGGTGAGTATGTGTAATACCAACAAAAGTGTCACGCCAAGTGTCCATCATTTCATGTTTAAACGGCACAGCGTCCAAATCATATTCTTCCATTAGAGGATGTTTAGTTTGGTTCTTACGGTGCTCATCAAACTCTTTTTTAAATAACTCGTCTACCGCTATATTCAAGTTAAACGAAGGAAAGCCAGGGCGCTTTGTGCCAAGTTTGTTATCTAAATAAAAGCAGCGTGGACATTCAAAGTAAAAATCAATTTTTGAACGTGATAGTTTCCATTTGCTACCGCCATAATTCCAGTCTGTATTACGGTTAGGATTATATTTGTATGTATATTCTGCCATAAGAACAGTATAGCATTTGGTAGGGATACAAAAAACCGGCTAATTAGCCGGTTTGGCATGCAGAACAGTTCACTTCTTACCTTTTTCGCGCAGAAATTGGTTATAGAAAAAGATTAAAATTAATGCTGGAACTAAAGTCCATAGCGGGTTCGTGAATGACACCTCAAAGCAATGGACACAATTTGGACTACCTGTCTTAAAAATATACCCGCCAGTTACTTGAACTTTGTACGAGATGAACAAAAGTGGCAATATGACTAACGCATAACCCAGGTCACCTGTGTCTTTCATCTCAGCGCTCCTCTCTATCGGCCTAAAATACAACCTATAATCTAAATTTATTTATGTCAAGAAAAGGCCAGAAAGCTTTGCTTTCTGGCCTTTTTCTAATAATTATATTTACTGAGCTGTGAAAGTTCCAAAAACCTTATCAATCTGTACGTCAGTTGCTAGATTAAAACCAGCGTCACCATCCTCGGTAAAGATTACAATAGCGTATTCCTTACCGGCTGTAGTTGGCCTTTGTAAAGTAACAGCTGTAGGTACAATGCTAGCTGATTCGCTAAATCGCACAGCACCAAGAATCCAGCCTAGATTTCCGTCGTTGTACTCTCTAACTCCCACCCAACCTTCGTTGACTGGGTAAACTGCGCCATCAAGAGCTACCTTGCTTGAAGCTGGTTGATCTTTTACGTCAATCGAACCCTCACCAATTTCCAAAGCTGGTGCTTCTTCAACCGGTTGTTCGTCAGTGTTGCCATTTTCGGTATCACTTGCTTCCTCATCAGTTTCTTTGATTGTCTCTTCTGTTGTTGCATCGTCGTTAACCTCTTCGTTAGTTGGAGCGGTAGCGCTTGGGCCAGAAAAAGCCCAAACTAACATTCCACCTATAAGTAGTCCGACCACAAAAGAGACTAAAGTCTTTTGGCTGTCTTGTTTTTCATCTGCCATACAAAAAGTTTATGATTGCTGAATTTATTAATGATGTGAGTATACCCTTCCACTAAAATTTAGTCTACTAGCAAAGCTATTGACGATGTTGTTTTTTGTGATTATATGAAATTAAAAGAAATTTAAGTGTTTTGAAAAACTACTTAATTACCTCCGCACAAACTAGCTACTTCCTGCATTAGTGCCTCATGTTTTCTTTTAGGTAAATGAAGGTGTCTAAGCACTGATTCATGGTCAAGCAAATCACGGCAAAGTATCATGTCACGCGAAATTAAAGTTTCTGCTTGAGAAGCTGAGAGGGTTTGTAAAACAGTAACTGGGTAAACACCAGCTCGTTGAATGTGGTCATGTAAATTGTTATTGCGAGGATAGTCCCAACTTAAAAGCTTTAAGCCGACACATTCTGCGTATTTTTGAGCAGTGTGGGTAAACTTAGTATTAGTAATAATCCAGAACTCATCAATTCCGCAATTATCATGGTTACAAATTTTTTTACCTTTCAAGTCTAGCAATCGCGCGTAAGAATACATTGCTACTTGTAAATCTGATTTAATACCTGGACGAGCGTGAAATTTTGCTTCTGCAATAAAACTATGTTGGTCGTTATAAGCTGCCAAATCAATCTCGTGGGGGGCACACTTACCATTGAGAGTAATTCCGGTTTTAGTATGATAGCCCTCTGTGCGGTATAATCTCGCCAGAAATTTTTCAAACGGGAATCCGGTGGGACCAAGGTTAAATAGAGCTCTGCGTAATGAATAGCGAGCCGCAACTGGGGGTTTGCTTTGTCTCAGTAAAGAAAAGGCGTGTCTATATATTTCTTGAGTTTGAACTCCGTCATACAACGTTTTATTAACTTCTGAGACTATCTCATTAATTTCTTCAGGATTAGCACCGGCACGACGCAAAGAACGACGTAACTTTTCAACTTTAAAAAACTCAGCCGTACCATCGGCTTTGGTAATAGTAACCGGTAGATTCATGTGCTTATTTTATCACGACCCCTCCTCCAAGACAGAGGCTGCTTTGGTATAAAACACATGACTGACCACTGGCGGGCTGTTCAACTTCAGTCAGTGGTTTTAATATCAATTGGTTATCTTTTAAACTAAGAATTTTAATTTTGAAAGGCTTTTGTCTATATCTGAATTGCGCTTCTAATTCATCCCCAGTTTCGACTTTTTTTCTAAGTTGTAAATTAGTTAAAGTGACGCTGTCTTCATTGGAAATTAATGATTTCTGAGCTGAAACTGTAATAGTATTACGCTGTAGGTCGCGGGTAGTAACATACAAAGCTGTTCGTTGATTGTTGGCAGTAGTGATGTTAAAACCGTGCCGCTGGCCAAGTGTGTAAACTAAGGCTCCCTGGTGGTTACCTATTATCTCACCTGCTTCATTCAAAACATGTCCTTTCTCTAAACTCACATAATGTGATAAAAATTCTGGAATATCGACGTGACCTAAGAAGCAGATTCCCTGACTGTCTTTTTTGGTGGCGGTCGGAATACCGGCCGCTTCAGCTTCTTGGCGGATCTGTTCTTTCGGCGTGTTACCGACCGGGAAAAGCGATTTTGCCAGCTGTTCGTTACTTAAAGTCCAAAGGAAGTAGGTTTGATCTTTACCTTCGTCAACTCCACGATGTAGCCCACTCTGCAAAGGGTTACCCTTTGTAATTTTTTGGGCGTAGTGGCCGGTGGCGATGAAATCGGCGCCTTTTTGCTGCGCAAAGCGCAAAAAGGCGTCGAACTTCACGTGTTGATTGCACATTACGTCTGGGTTGGGTGTTCTCCCCGCCTTGTACTCTTCTATAAAGTACTTGGCTACTTCATCACGATATTCAGCTTCAGCGTCACAGGTAAGAAATGGGATGTCTAAGTGAGCTGCTACGCGCATCGCATCAAGTCGCTCTGCCTCCCAATTGCAAACCATAAAGTCTGGATGCCAGACTTTTATGAAAACACCAACTACATTGTATCCTTGTTCTATCAAACGTTTAGCTGCTACTGACGAATCAACTCCGCCCGAGAGACCCACAAATACAGTTTTCTTATTACTCATGAAGCATCAATGTAGCATATATTGACAAAATAATAAATTGTTATATTTTAACCACGGTTAGTACATAAACAGGCAGGAGAAAAAATGTCTAAGCAAATATCTAGTTTAAAACGCGAACCAATTACAGACCCGTTCAAGACCCCTTTTCAAGCAAAGAGCCAAGCAGTTTCAGGGTTAATTCGTCTTTATAATCAACTGCTTACCGAAGCTCACAAAGTAACGATTAGTGCAAGGAACACAGACAATGAATTACTGTTAAGTCACGATATCGCCATGTGTGACACAACTGTGGAACTCAAATCAGCACTACTGGATTACTTTCAAAAGGAGATTGAAGAATCTATAGTAAGGCTTGAAAAAGAAGGGATAGTTAATGTAAATATTCCCGGTCTTCCAAAAGCTGTAAAATCCTGAAAGAGGGCGTGGAAAATGGTGGCGACTAAAATCACGATTGATGACATTGACGAGATACCCAAGCAGGTTTTGGAGTTGGTAAGAAAGGTAAAGGAAGGCCATCGTAACTGCGTTGCCTTAACGAAAGCTAAAAAAGTACCGAAGCGGTTAGACTCCGCACTACCGGCTAGCGTCTCCGCACAGTCTGAAAAGAACAAAATAAAGTATCTAAAGGAGTTGTATCGAAAACGAGTGATTCGGTACAAACACGAACTGAAAAGAAAGTTTAACGTTGAAATTATTTTAGGTTAAACTTTTTCTTTCAAAAAGTAGGGGCGTTATGCGTCCCTTTTTATTTTAAATACTTTTCAATATTTATTAAGTGTTGATTGTAAGTTTCAGCGTAGTAAAACTCACCATCATTTCCAGTAATGTAATAGAAATAATCAGATTTAGTTGGATTCAAAACTGCTTCAATTGCATCTAGTCCAGGATTTCCAATTGGCGTTGGTGGTAAGCCGGGGTAAAGATAGGTGTTGTAAGGCGAATCGATTTCCAAGTCGTCGGGAGTGAGTTCAGAAAGTGGTTTGTCTAAAATGTATTCAATTGAAGCATCAGCTTGTAAAGCCATGCCAATTTCTAAACGATTCTGTAGTATGCCTGAAACCATTCTCATTGATTCAGGTGAATTGGCTTCTCGCTCAATTATGGAAGCTAGAATGAGTATTTCATTTAAATCTAGATTGTGTGCAGATATTTTAGATTCAAATTGATTCAATCTTTCATTGAAAGTTTCATGTAGTAAATTAAGCAAGTCATCCGCAGTAAAATCTTTTGGAATAAAGTAAGTGTCGGGATAAAGTTGTCCCTCGAATGGCTCAGCAAGAGTGATAAATTTTGCTGAATCAAACTGAGGTAAAAGTAGGGTGGCTCGCTCTGCCAACTTTGATACTCGCTCTCCCTCATAGTGTGTAAAGGTTACTAAGTTACTATCAAAATCACCTTCGGTTAGGCGTTTTGCTACTTTCAAAGTAGATAAGGGCTCCTCAAATAAATAAGTGCTCGCTTTTATAGTGGCTGGGTCATGAAAAAGGACCAGTGCGTAGTAAAGAAAGGTTTTTGATTTTACCACTCCGCTGTTTTCTAATTGTTCTGTTATTTGTTTAACTCCACTTCCTTCATCTATGGTGATAGGTGTGTTTATTGGAAATAAAACAGGAGCTTGGTTTAAATTTTTTAATTCAAGTGAAATCAGAAAAAGTCCTAGTAAACCTAGTAAAGCTAGGAATAAAAGGTATTTAAATAATCTCGTCCACTTAAAACTACTTGTTTTTATAAGCTCTACTTCGTTTTCAGTAATATTTTGTTCAATTTCGCTTGCCATCTTTAAAAGTTTCCGGTTGGTAGGTTGGTTGGAGCTTCTCGTCTAGTTGATTCTATTCGTGATACACCAGGAGTAACTATGGTGCTACCAGGTAAGTGCCAAATAGTTGCTAACTCTTCGACTGAAAATACTTTTTCATCATCGACACCACTTAGTTTCTCTTCTTTAACATAGTAACGGCTCTTATAGTACTCTAGTTCACGTTGCTTGGCAGCCAGTTTTCTCTTGCCAGTAATATCTTGAAAAAACATATAGTTGTAATCTGTGCGCCACCTTACTCCAATTGCGTTTCGACCTAATATGTCGTACTGAGAAAAAGATCGTAAAAGAGGACTAATCATATTAGGGTCAAATTTTCCGTTCTCGGTTATGTAGATTGCTCTAATACCGACTGAATAGGCATATTTACTGATGTTTCTATCTATAGCTGTAATTTTATCGCGCTCAGGTTGAGTTAACATTGGTCTATTTTCACTATCATCCGGACCAGTTCCACTAGCGTCTCTCTTCATGATTTTGTCTATTTCTTTCTTCCCGGCTTCAGCCCAAGTGGTGGTAGGTTTTAATTTTCCTTCTTTAAAACCCATGGCGTCATGTGGAGTGCAGAGGAACTGTATCCAAACACGTTCATGTGGCTTGGCGCTGTTTAAGTACTCTAACATTGGTGACATAGGGTCAAATTTTTCTTCTTCTTTTGGTAGTTTGTCTAAGCCAAAGTCAATGTAGCTTTTTAAAGGTAAATACTCCTCTTTTTTCTTGTTAAGGTGAAATGAAATAAGATCCCACTTATCTGGGTCCCACTGTACTTCAGCCGTATAATCTATCTCTTCTTCTATCACTTCGACTCCTGGGTATTGGGCGTATAGTTGTGATTCGAAAGCGTTTTTAACTTTTGCGGTTGTCACGCTGGCATAGAAGCGCACTTCCCCACCAATTGAAACAAGCTCAAGACTCATCACTAGTGGGTGTTTACCATCTAAATATGTTTGCATCAAGTTATCACGACTATTAATGTTCCAGACTTGAGACAATACACTTTCCATAGCTTCTGGGGATTTAAAAACTTCTTGCGGTAGCTTAATTCTTAAAGTTGTCCTTCCTTGTTTGTATCTGAACATGTCTTCTACCGACCACATCCACTGTTCAAAAGCAATATGAAACAATGCAATTGGCAGCCAAACTGGTGAAGTTACAACTATAATGGTAAAAACTGGTTTCAAATCAGCTCCCAGAAAATTCATCATGGCAAAAAGAAATATCAAGCTGGCTAAAAGCAACACGAATGGCGCCAGTACTCTCACTGTTTCACGAAATATTTTTTGCATGTAGTTATAATTGTACACCATAAGTAAAAGCGGATGGAACTTTTCTCCATCCGCTTTTACCAGAGAGTAACGCTAGTCTGCTAAGGCGTATTGACCATTAGCTAACTTTTTAAATAGATTAGTATCTTGAAGATTTACCAAAATGGTGTTGTCTTTAACGTAACGTTCTTTTCTAACTTTATCGATGATTTCATCTCGAGAAAGTGGTCCTTCGTTTTCAAGGATTTCGCGCAAAACGTCTTTTACAACGCCGGCCGTATAACCCCATTCAGTTAGAGCGTAGAGACCTCGTCCAACCAAAACAAAACGTGGATCTTTAATAAGTTCGTTATGAGTAGTGGCTACGTGTGCTTTGTGTCCAAATAGTTCGTTGATTGTTTCTGCTACTTCGCGGAAGTGCATTGGCGAACCGTGTCGCTTAACCGCCAGATAAGCGTAGTCACGAATACCCTTCACACGAATATTTGGACTGTCAGCTGGTCCCCAGTCTCCTAGTGGATTTTTACCAATCTGCTTAGAGATTGATAACCAACGCTTTAAAACTTCTTCGTTGTGTCCCTCGGCCATTTCTTTAAGCTCAGCTCGGAAGCGATTAATAATTTCAGCTTCAGTCACAAGCTCGTCACGATTTAAGCTTTTGTGGACATTTTGCAAAGCTTTTTCTACCTCGTCAGCAATTTTTCGCTCAGTAAACCAACGATGGGTGTACTTCGGGTTTTCTTTATTTTTGTAGAAGGGGTCACCTACGACTAGTAGGAAGTATAAGTGGTTGCGGGTTGAGTTTTCAGTGGCCAACTCATCCAGTAGTACATTCTCGGCGATAACACCACCGCCCAGCTCATCAATCAACTTCTGCATTTCGATAAAAAGTTCGTAGTGCTTTTTGTAGACTTCTGATTTTTGAATT
>JAGQMC010000062.1 GCA_020428815.1 Candidatus Kaiserbacteria bacterium | reverse complement strand
GCTTCTATCACTTCTTCTTGACCTCAAATCCACCAATATTGGCTATTTCAGCCTTCAGACTAGGGTGGGATTCGTAACCAATTAATTCAATATCTTCTAACTTGAAATCATCAATATTTTTTATCTCCGGATTGAGTTTTAGTTCTGGGAACTTCATTGGTTCTCGACTAAGCTGTTCTTTTACCTGCTCAAAGTGGTTGGAATAAATATGGGCGTCACCAAAAGTATGCACAAACTCACCCGCCGGGATATCTACCACCTGCGCCACCATTTGAAGCAAGAGAGCATAACTAGCAATATTAAACGGTACACCCAAAAAGACATCAGCGGAACGCTGGTAAAGACCTAGATTCAACTTACCATTGGCCACCTGAAACTGGAACATGGTGTGACAAAATGGTGGCACTTGCGACTGTTGCCCATCTGAAGCCATTTCGTAAATAAAGTCCGGATTCCAAGCACTAACTACATAACTCTTCCGATCAGGCTTCTTCTTAAGTCCTTCAATCACCCAGCCAAGCTGATCAATTTCTCGACCATCTTTTGCTGGCCACCGACGCCACATGCGTCCATAGATAGTGATGAGATCTCCCCATTTCTGTACGAATTCATCATCTTCCGGCAAGGTTTGAATCTTTTCAATAAACGCCTCTTGGGTCATGTCTTCATCCGGTGCATTTTCAAGCGCCCACATGTGATACATCTTCCACGCCCACTCATCCCAAATGTGGTTGTTTTGGTCTACCAAAGGCTTCAGATTTGAGGTGCCGGAAAGAAACCAAAGAAGCTCAGTAGTGATGCCGCGCCAAAAAGTTTTTTTAGTAGTGAGAAGTGGAAAGCCTTCTGACAAATCGAAACGGATTTGGCGGCCAAACACACTACGAATAAAAGGTGGTTCTTCACCCTTCTTCTTGTATTCCTCTAATACAACTTCGTTGAAAAAAAGTTCCTTGTCAGCCCCATTATCCAAAATGTCCTGACATAAATCTAAATATTGATACTCGGGATGTTTTTTATTCATGATTTTTTTTAGCTTTATTTGTATCCATTAAATCACGACCGTCAAAATTCCCATTCCAATTATCTTTTTCTCTAGCCAGATTCTCGTACATACCCCGAGGTGGATTGGTTAGTTTTGAAAAAGTTAATTGAGCAATCTCCATACCTGGACGCAAAACAATCGGAACATTGTTGAGATTACACAACTCAAAAGTGATGTGCAAAAAGTGGCCAGGGTTAATTAGTCCAGCGGTATTGTGAATCATGAGTCCCACCCGCGCCAGTGATGACTTGCCCCCCACTTGCACCAAGTAATGATTGGACCCAAAAAACTCCTTGGAGATAGCTAATACTGAAACTCCGGGGTGAAGTACAAATTCCTCACCATCAGCCACTTCTATCTCATTAGTCTTAGCGTAAACTCTTTTGGAAGGGTCAATAAAGTGAGTTTGGTACTCGTCATTCACCACAAACTTGTTACCGAGTAAAATGTCGTAACTAGCTGGCTGTAATCGCTTTTCATCAAAAGGCTCTAGTATGATATCTCCCTGTTCTACTCCCTTTAAAATATCTCCATCAGATAAAAACATGTCTATTATTTTACTCTATTGTAAATGTGCGGTCTGTACCGTAGTAATCAGGCCAATTCTGATTATAAAAATCAAACATTCTAGCCAATCGCTCTTGGCTGAGCTCGACTACGTCGAGCTCAGCCATAATGACATCAATCTCTTCCCGTACTTTATCAGCCAAAGCTTCATCGTGCACGATTTTTTCAAATTCGGCCAAATAGCCATAGCCAGCGTTGCAGTCTAAACAAACATTAGCTCCCTTATACTCATATTCTTCTCGTTCGCGCGACCACTTGGCTTGATATTCATAGCCAGCTGATAAAACTAATTTGTCTAATTCATCGAGTGAAATATTGACCGGCTCTTCAAACTCCATCCGCTTCACCGTATTTTCGCTAGTTCCTTCATCAATAGAGGCCTTTACTACCAACAACACTTTGTCGTCTCGCTGGCGACTCCGAACAGAAAACTCAGTGCCTTTCTCTGCAATCATTTTGAATTTATCGTGTTGGTCACCAGAAAAAAGATGCTCTACTTTTTTATACAACTCTTTGATGTCACCATCTCTAAAGTAATGATTTAACTGTTTGTTGGTAGAAACATGAGTGCAGTTTTCATCAAGTTCATGCATTTTTCTCTTTAGCGCCTCGGCCTTTTCCCTTTCGCCAAGCAAGCTTTTTACTTCAATTTCAAAATGAGCCATAAGCAAAGATAATTAGTGATTTACATTATACCGTCTTAGTCTAAGCCGGCTAGTGGGACATAGCCCGGCTACTATGGTATAAACATTTCATTATGAAACACAAAGCACCAATAGTAATTGTGGTAGGGCTTGGCAAAAAAGATCGTGCTTTGGGTTATAAAAATGATCTTCTTTGGCATGTACCAGCTGACTTAAAAAGGTTTAAAGAACTAACGATGGGTCATCCGGTTATCATGGGACAAAAAACTTTTGAGTCAATCATTGATATTTTAGGTAAGCCATTCCCTGGTCGCACCAATATAGTAGCTACTTTTAATAAAGATTTTGCTTACGAAGGGGTGAAGACAGCTCATTCACTTGAAGAGGCAGTAGCGATAGCGGAGCAAGAAAACCCCGCTGAAATTCACATTGGTGGTGGCGGACAAATTTACCAGCAAATGCTGCCTCACACGGACCGCTTACACATCACTTGGTTTTATGACGAAAAACCAGCCGATACTTTCTTCCCTGAGTTTGAGGATGATTTTGAAGTTGAGAAAGAGCATCCGGTAAAAACCTACGAAGGTTTGAGTTACCAATGGATAGATTATAGACGGAAATAAAAATAGTCGGAATCCTTCGGATTCCGACTATTTTTATTTAGCCTGAGTGTTAGTCAACGATTTCGACGCCCATGCTGTAGCAAGATCCTTCTACAATCTTCATCGCAGCTTCAATTGAAGCAGCATTTAGATCGGGCATTTTTTCTTCAGCCACTTCTCGAACTTGAGCCTTAGTAATGGTACCCCCTTTTGATACCAAGTTCTTACCAGAACCTTTCTGTTTACCAATCTTTTTGAGGATTAGTCGAGACATTGGGGACACTTTTGTTACGAAGTCAAAACTTCGATCATCGTAAACATTAATGACCACAGGCACTACTTCCCCCATTCGCTCGCGAGTTTGTTCATTAAACTGGTTTACAAACTCTCCAATATTTATTCCGGCCTGACCAAGTACCGGGCCAAGCGGTGGAGCTGGTGTAGCTTTACCACCAACTGCTTGCACTTTTACTTGCTTGATTAATTCTTTTGCCATTCTAATGAATAAATGTCCGTCAGGACATAATTATGAATTTTGCAGGCGCTTAGCATATTTTCGACCCCTCTCTAAGGGAGAAATAGGCTGTAGCGAGCTACAAATAAAATCCAACTATTAACGATAGATAAACGACGTTCCATAGCCGTTGTTTATCTTTTAGAAGCTCGCCTAGAGTACAAGAAATAATGCCAAATAGCAAGTGTCGGCACCCCTTTCGGCACGCCGAGCCTTTAACTAACCTGCTTTCTTAAAAAGTATAGAAATTGGATAAATAAATAACCTCCTTACCCCGACCTCATTTTTACGAAACAAACATTAAATTTTGTTATATGCAACACTTGTGCCAAACACAAAAGCGGCACGCTTCGCCCGTTAAGGTATGTGCTATTCGCACACGCGTGCCGCTTATTAACAAAAGTAAAAATGAAGTGGGGTCAAGAAGTTTATAGTCGATACGCTCCTTAAACTTTCTTGACTTGGAGGAAGTCGAGCTCGACGGGAGTCTCCCGCCCAAACATACTCACCATCACCTTCACTTTTCCACTAGCTTCATCAACTTCTCCCACCTTTCCTTCTAGATCCTTAAATGGTCCATCAGCAATTATCACCAAGTCACCGATACTAAGGTCAACTTTATGCTTTACAGTCTCACTACTCATTTGATTCATGAGTGCTTTATATTCCGCCTCTGATAGTGGCACTGGTTGAGTGCCACTACCAACAAATCCAGTTACACGCGGAGTATTTCGCACCACAAACCATGATTCATCATCCACAATCATGTCTACTAGTACGTACCCAGGGTAAATTCGCTCCTCTTCCGTTACTCGCTTACCACCCTTCACACGAATCTTTTTCTCGGTCGGTACTACCACATCAAAAATCTTGTCATTCATGTTTAATGAGTCTATACGTTGTTTCAGATTTCTAGTCACAGCATTTTCGTACCCAGAGTAAGTGTGAATCGCGTACCAATTTCTTTCACCTGTATTTTGTTGTTTAGCCATAGAAGAAAATATTAGATGCGATTAATTAGAGCACTGATGCCCTGTGAGAAAATGTGGTCAAAAGCGCCCACAAAAAATGACACTACGATTGAAATACCGATTACTAATGCAGTGTAAAGGAGGGCCTGATGCTGAGTCGGCCAAGACACCTGTTTCATCTCGGCTGCTGTATCCTTTACGTATTTTACTAATTTATCCATTGAGAAGATTTTATGAATGAAGAAACGAGCGCAAGCGACTATTCTGAACTTGGTTCCGAATCTGCCCCATTTTTGGGGTAGATTCCTAGAACACAGAATTTGAGTTGCTCTTCGAAATCAAAATCCATATCATTAAAATTGTTAAAATCGAACCATTTTTAAAACCCCTCCCGGGGCTTTGTTGCGTTTATCATACGCTTATTTTAGTAAAAGTAAAGAGGGTGGACACAAAGTGTCCACCCTCTTTACTACTCTTACTCAGCAAGGTATTTTTCAACTCCTCCCACACCCCGGTCTGATCTAGATAGAACACTGGTAAACCTCGCTCCTTGGCTCTATCTATCTCTTCCAAAGTACCCATTGACTGTTCCCAGCCCGGTAAAATTGCCAAAGCATGACACAATTCAAGAAAAATCTTGTGTGTATCAATTGCAAAAGGTTCTCTATAAGAGCCAAGTGTAATGGTCTCTTGGCTGAGATTTAGATGTGGAGAGTAATAAGAGATTTCATGCTCTATAAACTGCAATACATGTTGCCTGGCTATCTCTACATTATTCTGTTTAGTTGTCTCTAAGCCATCTCCTCGAAAGGGTCCAGCAATGAAAACCCACTTCATGTCTACTTCACCTCGAAGGTAACATTGACTCGCACGGTGGTACTCTCTTCCCCAACCGGCATGGTCGCTCCTCCAAATCCGGCTTCTTCTGCCATATCCAGACTTACCGCTCTAGTTTCCATTTTGTATGGTTCATAATATGAGCCACCATCTTCATAATATGAAGCCAATCTAGTAATCCGTACACCCAATTGCTCAGCTAATCGCTCGGCCTTTTCTTTAGCATCTGCAATCGCTTTTTCTCTAGCTTCGGTACGTAGCACATCCGTATCATCAATCACAAAGTTCAAACCACTAATATTAGTCGCGCCCCGTTCTCCCACTCCAGCAATGATTTTACCTGAATCATCTGTATTACGAACTTTCACCTGAACTGTTTGACTAACCTCAAAACCATCTTCGACTCGCTCTCTAGGACAGTAAGTACCCACAGGACAGATTTTGTCTTCATAGCGATAGGTTGGATATAAATTATAATTTTGAGTTTTAATATCCTTATCTTCTATACCTTGCTCTTTAAGGTAAGAAATAATTTCATTAATCTTTAAACCTGATTCTTCTTGAGCAGTAGCCGCGTCTTCTGCTTCGGCTTTAACTGCAAAAGAAAACTGCCCTACGTCCGGCACAGCCATTACTTCACCCTCTCCTGAAACCGAAATTGTAGCTGGAGTTGGATTCAGAAAATCTACCTTGTAAAAATTTAGAGTGGCGTAAGACGCCATCGCAATAATAGCCATTAGTAAGGTCAGCGGTCCTAGCGCACGACAACGAGACGCCATGCAACACTGTTCTTTGATAGTATCCATAATCTTTATATATTGTTTAGTAAATCTCTAATCAGACGACGTATCTTTTGCCCAAAACTTTCTTCATAACCACAAACTTCATAGAAAGCTTGTAAATCAGACGTTGCTAAAGTTGGCTCTGAATCAGTCTCCTCCAGTAAATAGTACATGAGGGCTGACGAGTCATCAACGTGACCAATACCAAGTGCGTGGCCATATTCGTGCCCTAGCACGTTCAGTAATTCTGCTTCAGAGGAAAATTTATAAATATTTATATGACTCCCCTGATAATCACCTTGGGTAAATTCTTGATCAAACACAAAGCTTGCATTGTATTTATTTACTTCTCGGTTATAGTCATTGACTAAACGATTGCCTTGCTCGCCCAATTCATTTATTTTATCAGCCAAACTATTAAGCTCTTTGGCAGTTCTATTTAGTTTGTCAGCTTCCTGGTTTAACCCCTCTCTCTCAGACTGCAATTCCTCATAGATATCAGCCGGAGCTCCACCACGGTCATTATATTTATTAACTTTTCGATTGTACTCACTTAACGCAATCTCGTATTCCGCTGCCGCTTCCTGATAAGCAGCTGTTAGTGAGTCGTACTCAGCTTGCAACTCCTCAATCGTTTGCCTAACCTCTTCACTTTCCTGACGTTTCTCATCCAACACTTCATGTTGTTTTTCCTCGGCATCCGCCAACTCTTGTCTTTCATCAAAAATAAACTCCACTGTAAAGTTAGCCGCCTCATCATAAATAAACAGTTCACGGTTGGTTGGGTTTTCCCAGTAGGATTCCGCGTGTTTGAGTAAATTTCTTGCCTCATCTCTAGACAGCGCAAAATCTGAATCCAAATTACCTAAACGATAATGCAGAGGCGCCGGACAATCGTACTCGGTAATGTGGTACCACGTAGTCAAAGCAATCCCAACAGTTAATAGTAATGACAACAGAAATCGTAATCTCATAAACTAATCATGGCTAATCATAACAAATCAGTCAATACAAAAGGCGCCCAGCGGGGACTGCGTAGTCGCGATACGTAGTCCCTGACAGGCGCCGTTTGTGAGGTTAGACCTCTTATAGAAACATGTTCGTAAAAGCTAAAGCTCTTACGTTATTAATACTATACCCTATTTATCAATCGAGTTTTCTAAGATTTCAACAGGTATGCTGAGGGTGTGAAAATGTAAAGTATTTACTGAAACTAATAACTGCCGTGACTCATATAAAAAACCTAAAATAATAAACTTTAGAGCCGCAGTTAAGGTTAGGAAGTAAAAACCAGCTCGCTAAGAGCTGGTTTTTACCGGATATTACTTATCGTTACCTGCCAATTTCTTACGGACCATTTGTTGAGCAGCATTCATTGAGTGTTGGTAGTAGAGCGACTTTACTCCCTGCTTCCACGCCTGAATATAAAGCTGATTAATTTCTTTGACCGGAGTATCAGGTGCCACCATCACATTTAATGATTGTCCTTGGTCAATAAATTCCTGACGATCACCAGCTTGTTCAATTACTTTAGCTTGATCAATTTCGGCAAAAGTACGGAAGATGGCTTTTTCTTTATCAGTAAGACACTCTAGGTGTTGCACCGATCCGTCGTTGTCACGAATACTATCCCAGGTAGTCTTGTTGTTCTCTCCCTTCTCTTCGAGTAATGTTTCCAGAGTTGGATTCTTGATGGTTACTTTCATTTTGGCCACGTCTTTTACGTAGCAATTAGACCAAATCGGTTCAATCCCCTGCGATACCTGACCAAGAATAAAAGCCGAGGAAGTGGTCGGGGCAATTGCTAACAAAGTAGTGTTCCGTCGGCCATATCCTTCTAATACCGGTGCCTCACCCAACTCAGTAGCCAATTGTATTGAAGCAGTATCTGCCTTTTCTTTGATTAACGCAAATATTTCTTTGTTTAATTTTGCTGCTTCTTCACTTTCAAATGCCAAGTCGTTGGCCTGTAGTAGTGAGTGATAACCAAGTACTCCAAGACCAAGCGCCCGGTTGTCTCGAGCAAAGTTATAAGCTCGTTCCATGAAACTAAAGGCCTTACGTTTTTCCTTATCTTTGTGGTCGCGCATCTCTTCCAGTTTGATGATAAAATCTTCCATCACCGCATCTAAAAAGGCAATCATTGTTTCAATTAAGTCAGTGTCTTTCCAAGCTTCGTAGTGGAGCAAGTTTACAGAGGACAAACAACAAACAAAGGACCACTCTTCGTTGCTTGGTAGCATGATCTCACTACACATGTTGCTAGCATAAATAGTATGCTTCTTGTCTTTGTAGACATCGACAGTGTGCTTATTGGCTGTATCGTTATACATAATATATGGATACCCCATTTCTCCCCGCCGCTGAATAATGCGCGCCCAAATCTTTCGCTTCTTTTCATCACCGTCAATCATGTCCTGCATCCATTCATCCCCCACTGTGACACCGTGTGTTAGTTTTTGAATTGGATTACCTTCAGTTCCAATATCCAAGAACTCCATAATATCTGGATGTTCAGCTGGTAGGTATGGAGAAAAGTGCCCTCGTCTAACTGAACCCTGACTTACTACATCAACCAGTGTTTCAAACAGCTGCATAAAGTGGACTGAACCAGATGAGAAGCCATTGTCATTAGATATGCTCGCTCCCCGTTCACGCAAATCACCAAAGTAACCTGAACAACCGCCCCCGAACTTACTCATCATACCCACTTCAGCATTGGTATAGAGAATACCAGCCATATGGTCTGGAGTATAAGAACCAAAGCAACTAATCGGTAAGCCTTTCTTGATGCCAAAGTTTGACCACACTGGTGAAGCCAGAGAAATCCAACCTTTGGACATGTATTCATAAAATTTATCAGAAAAACCATCTCGTTTAAGATATTTTTCCGCTGTATCCGCAATCACACGAATACGCTCTTCAGCAGTTTGACCTTCAGCCAGATATCCTCGGGCTAGAAACGCGCGACTATTTTCGTTCAGCCAATACCAGGGTTCCATAATTGTTCAGAAATTTATGCGTTTAATTTTTAATAGTGGTCACATTATACCTAAGTGCAAGGGTGCGACAAATACTTTGTAACCCTTAACACAAAAACGGAGCTTTTGTGTAAACCTAGAATAGGTCGTCAGAAGTAACAGAAGAAGAGCGCTTATTGTAGTTAATTGAACGCTTGTTGAAGAAATCAACGTGCTTGGTAGCAATGACTTCATTATCAAACCAATCTGTTTCTTCTAGCAATACTTCGTTGACATCAAAGATGCGAGGAATGCCAATTGCCACCAATGAATTATTAAAGCGGTGTTTGATGAACTCTTTAACATTGGCCGCTGGCATAAAGTCTAAATCACCCGCTTCGTATATCCAATCAACAATTTTTTCCTCTGAAGCATAAGCTTCTTCACACGCAGTAATAATGGCTTTCTTAGTAGCGTCATCAAACCATTCTGGATGTTCTTTCTTGATGATGTTAATCACATCAATACCAAACAAACCGTGAATCTGTTCTTCTTTTGAAGTTGCTTCCACTGCGTTACTAATGCCCTTAAATAAGTTTCGATACTTATTAAAGCTCATCATCACTAAGAACTGTGAGAAAAGCGACACGTGTTCAACAAACAACGCAAATAGCATGATGGCGTGTGAGTACTGACGATTCTCTTGCGTACGGGACAAATCAATCACTTTTTCGAGATAGTCCATGCGTTGTTGAATCACAGGGATATCCTTTATTTTAGTGAATTCTTCGTTCAAACCAAGAATCTCTAATAGGTGTGAGTAAGCATCAGTATGTCGGACTTCACTTTCAGCAAAGGTAGCCCCCACCGCGCCAATTTCTGGTTTAGGTAACTTCTTGTAAATATCTCCCCAGAAGGTTTTAACAGCGACTTCAATCTGAGCAATGGCTAACATGGAGTTCTTAATGGCGTTTCGTTCCGCGTCATTAACATTGATGTGAAAATCTTGCACATCAGAGGTGTAGTTGAATTCAGTATGAACCCAATAAGAGTGCCGAATAGCATCTACGTAATCGTACAATTCAGGATATTCATAAGGCTTCAGGTTTCCTCGCTTAGCGAAAATGTCTCGCTCACGCATTTTCTTGCGTTCGTTGCGATAGATAATATAAGCCTTGGCTGTATCGAAGTAATCCTTCTCCATCAATGCCTGCTCAACGAGGTCTTGAATCTCTTCCACGGTAGGATTACCGTCGATACATTTTTGTGATTTTGGATCATCATCGGCCGCCGTACCGGCCTGCACACACATCGCGACAACTTTTTTATAGGCTAACTCCGCGACAACTTCCGCATCAGCTCGATCTCCTTCCCCAGTCTCTGCCAAAGCCTTAGCAATAGCATTTTCGATCTTGCTGATATCAAACGTCTGAACTGAACCATCACGTTTGCGAATATTTTCGATTTCCATAATCTCTCTTGAAGTTGTTTCTTTTTATTAGTAATGACAGGAAACTTTTTCAGATACACCAAGCCCTTCAGGCTAAAGAAATTACTTTCATAAGGTGTTCTAGACTGTTTCTTAATTGCTATCAGACATAATTGGTGGAAGATTACTCCTCTTTGTAGAGCAGCTCAACTAGGTCTAAGGGCAATCTGAGATATAAATAAACTTATATCTCTAAAAAGTCGCGACAAACACACTACCATTTTTTTCTATGGCAGATTAACTCTTCTTAAATTAAGAGGAGTTGTGTGTCTTACCTCCGACACACGACTACTTCGTGTGATAAGTAGATATTAACATTTTCACTAAAAATTAGATTTTTTTGCGTTTGTGTAAAATCGTTATTTTTAGCGATTTTCATTAAAATCATTAGTTAAAATCTGTGGATAACTACTGCGTTTAAAAAGTACGAATCACATATTGTCATTTGCCAATATATACAAGATTTTATTTTTATTTTCAGGTTTAGATATTGCTTGACAAAAAACAGCGGTGACCCCAAAGGGGTCACCGCTGTTTTAATTTTATGTCGAAACTACCGTTTTAAACTGTCACGAATTTCTCGCAGCAACTTAACCTCTTCCGATGGCTCAGCTGGCTTTTCTTCGACTGGTTCTTCATCCCCATCAAAAGCCCCCTGAGCTTTGTTAATAGCTTTCACCACCATAAAGATGGCCAAAGCAATGATGATGAAGTCGATAATTGATTGGATAAAGACCCCGTAAGTGACTTCTGCTTCACCTACCATATACGCCAAACTTGAGAAATCTATTCCGCCCATCAACAGACCAATCAGTGGCGTCACAATATTCTCCACTAAAGAAGACACGATCTTTCCAAAAGCAGCTCCAATTACAACTGCTACCGCCAAATCTATAACATTGCCTTTCATGGCAAAGGCTTTAAATTCATCGCAAAATCCCTTCATAAAAACTAATTAAATAAGTAAATTAAAAAAATTATACTGTATTAGTGGTGATGGTGTCCGTGGTGCGATGAGACCTCGTCCTTGTCAACTTCACGATTATTAAACCACCAAGCAGCTACAGCCGTAGTAGCAGGTACTGCCAAAATTAATCCAATACTACCCACTATGATACGCAAAAGCTCAGCTGCAATTATTTCTTGATTAATAGTTTGCCACCAAGAGGTTTCCGCTTTGGCATACAAA
Source organism: Candidatus Kaiserbacteria bacterium (assembly GCA_020428815.1). GTDB lineage: Bacteria > Patescibacteriota > Minisyncoccia > Phycocordibacterales > UBA918 > OLB19. The sequence continues at coordinate 11,852 of JAGQMC010000062.1, read as the reverse complement.
AGAATTAACGGCAAAGCCACACCAACATAAGCTAGAGCTAGAGTATTTACCAATGAGCCAATATGATCCTTCCCCACCTTAATTGCTCTTTGGTATAAATCCTTAAACTTAAGACAACAATTCGCGGCTTTTAATTCTTGCACGACTGACGCCTGAGTAATTGAAACATCATCCAACACCCCTAAAATACCAATGATAATACTCCCTAAGAGCAAACCCGATAAATCCAAGGTACCGTTAGTAGCAAAGTTTAAATAGACCGAAGCGTCAGAAGAAAAGCCGGTCAACTTCATTACATTAGTGGCCACTATGGCCATCACACCCGTCACCACTACAGCACAAATGGTTCCTAAGAACGCTATAACAGAACGCGGGTTGACACCATGGGTCCCAAATAACACTGCCGCCAAAACCACTCCAGCAATTCCTACACTCGATAGCACCGGATTCCAACCAGCTAGTAAAGCAGGTACAAGTAAAAATAAGATAGCTGCAATACTACCAAGGAGTGACAACAAAGCTCGTACCCCCTGCCAACCAGAAAATACCAGTAGCAGCACAATAAATAAAAAAGTTAGTATGACTAGCGTACCTCGACGCTCAAAATCCGCGTAACTAATGTATTCCTCTCCCCCAATAGTGGTTAGGCGATTCACAAAAATCTTATCGCCTGCTTCAAGGTTAACTAACTCATTCTCAAATCGCACCACCTGGCCGGCTTTTTCGCCACTTAATAGCTCAACTCTTACTTCTTGTACGGTTGCTACAGCATCAGTACCAGTAATATCTCGCTCGTACTCAGCCACTATTTCTATCACCTCAGCTTCAACTCGTTCTGTCACCTCCTGATGAAGTGTCTGTGCCCCCGCCAACAATGGACTAAAGCTTAAAAGCAGTATGCCTAATCTAGAAAATAAACTTTGCCGCATAAAAACCAATACCTGCTCCTAAGAAAAAAGTAAACACCATAATTACCGCCACTTGGTGCAGTTCTGTTTCTGGTTGAAAATTTTTATCCATTGCTACTACTATAGCGTACTTATACGTTGTATTCGACCTCTACTCTCGACTTTTTATAAAAAAATAGGTATAAATGTAGCCACTTGAGACAAGCTTCGTCTCAAAATACATGGCGGCTATAGTATAACGGTTAGTGCACCGGTTTGTGGTACCGGCAGTTCGGGTTCGATTCCCGGTAGCCGCCCTACCGTCCTAGATACCTAGGAAACATAATAAAATAATAACTTTTGGTTCCACTAAATAGAAACATTGTGTTTTGTTTGACAAGTTACAAAATACAAGTATTTTACATATGGATCATATGTGTCTGTTCTCAGATCGACAATCATACTTGGATTAGGAGGATGAAATGAACACTAATAGTGTTGTTGTATTGGTGGGTCCTTCCGGGGTCGGGAAAGACACACTAATTGACTTGATCGTGGCTAGGTCAGAATATTGTAGGTTCCCAGTCTACACAACGAGGCTCGTTAGGGATGGTGAGATAGATGGGGTACATTATAACTTCATTAGTCACACTCACTTCGCACAACTTTTTGACAACAATTCTTTGCTGGAACGTTTTGAAGTCGAAGGAAATTTTTATGGCCTTTGTCTTGACGATTTGAAGATTGCATTAGCTAAAAATAAAAAACTGATTACGCATATGTCAATTGAGGGTCTCGTCAAGCTCAAAGAGTCTGGTGTAAAACTGACTTCAATCTGGATTCAATCACCTTATCCTGGCGCCGTTATGAAGCGACTGCGAAAACGGGGTCTTTCCGAGAAAGAAATAGTCACTCGGATTAACCACGAATCTACCGAGGAAAAATTCGAATCTTTGTTTGACCACACAATCGTCAATCATGACTACCAACAGGAACAGGTGGCAATTAGTATCATAAATTTTTTGAACAAAAAATAGATGCGCCCACTTCCAAGATAGCCACGTTGCAGTAGTGACGTGGCTTTTCTATTTTCCGTATGAATTAACGGCTTCAATGACTTTGTAAACCTCTTCTTCAGTTAATTCGGGATAAAGTGGCAGTGATACAACAGTGCCAACACTTGAAGTTGATACTGGAAGATGTTCTGAATCAACACGCAAGAATTCGTACGCAGGCTGATCATAGACCAACTTTGGATAATGTATAGCATATCCGATACAATTTTCTTCCAAATGTCTTGTAAAAGCGGTGCGGTCAGACACCCTCACTACAAACAAATGCCATGCGCGATGAGACTCTGTATCCAAATCAACCGGCAATTGTACAAGCGCATTATGAATACTCTTTATGTAGGTTTGTGCAATATCAGAGCGTGTCTTGTTCCATTCATCAATATGTAATAAGCCCCAACGCACAAAGCCAGCTTGCAACTCATCCATTCGACTGTTAGTACCCTCAGTGATTGATTCATACCTGTGTATCTCCCCATACATGCGAAGTTGGCGAACTTTTTCAACCAGTGCTTGGTTGTCTGAAAAAACTGCTCCACCATCACCAAAGCCACCTAGATTTTTAGTTGGATAAAAACTTACACAACCAACATCACCCCATAGACCAACATGACGCCCGGCAATGGTTGCACCAAATGATTGAGCACAGTCTTCTATTACTAATAACCCGTGCTTTTTGGCTACAACAATAATCTTTTCCATGTTTGCAGGAGTGCCGTATAGATGAACTGGTAATATAACTTTAGTTTTTTCAGTAACACATCGCTCTATGTCTTCTGGATTCATCGTAAGACGTTCACTGTCAACATCTACGAAAACTGGATTAGCGCCAGTGAGTCGAATAGCAGCAATAGTTGGTGTACAGGTATTTGCAACAGTAATCACTTCATCACCAACACCAACACCAAGCGCAATCAGGGTAAGAAATAATGCATCAGTACCTGACCCCACAGTAGCCACTGCCGTAGCATTGTAATAACTAGCCAATTCTGCTTCGAGCGAATCATTCTCTGAACCCAAAGTATATCGTCCACTAGATAAAACACGCTTAGCAACAGAATCTATTTCATCTGCATAGCGCAGATACTTTCTAGTCATATCATTGAATGGAACGGGCATATTCTAAAAACTCATTATAGTCAGTAATATAATCACCACGGTCATAATTTTCACTTGCAGCAACGGCCAAAATACAATCTTTGCTAAAAGAACTCATCGTGTGCCACAACCCTGACCCAAGTCTAATGCCTGGTTCAGTGTCAGTGAGTCTTACAGTTTGGCGCCCTTCCCCGTCATCAAGCATTATTTCGCATGATCCTTTCAAAACAAACAAAGCTTGTTCATTTCTTTTATGAGCATGTCCGCCACGCTCAATATTAAAATCAGACACGTCATAAATAATGTAGAAACGAGCTAGTGTAAACGGCAATAAACTATTTTCTGCCACAAACGTAGTACCTCGTATACCTTCTTTAACAAGCTGCCGATTAACTATGCCAGAACGTTTGACTATAAGCGTACTGCGGTCCATGGTTACAAAAATCTAATCATTAATATTTAGTGCTCTCTCAATCAAAATCCTGGTCTCCTCTACATCTTCCCCTCCGTAACGTTCAAGAAATACATCAACTGGCATAAACTCTCTTTTAGAGGTCTCGAACTCAGCATTAAACGGCTGTACTTCAACCACACAGCAACGATAGTAAGCAATTTTCCAATCTTTGTCATGAAATTCTTGCATATACACTAACTGTGGTCTCTCTACAACCACGGAAGCTTCTTCCATAACCTCACGCACTACAGCGTCTTCCGGAGTCTCTCCTCTCTCTACTCGTCCACCAGGAATATCCCATCCTCGATGATTTTCAATGGCCAGTATATGATTGTTGTCGTTAAAGACGAACGCACAAGATGCAGTTACTGGTTTTTGGTTCATAATCTTTTATTAGTACTAATTTTTAACACTGTATCAATTCTAGCAGTAACTAACTCGAGATATTGAGCTGCATTACGACGAAATTCATCCGTCTTTGACTGCTGACTACCCGAGCGTGGCGGATGATCAATATGAAACGCACCGGTAGACAGAACAGGTATGATGTAGTTACCAGTTGCAATAAAACTAGCACCTAGGAAAGCGTCCTCCATCCCCCAACCCTTAAATTGCATACTCAACCCACCAACAGCAAGATAGTCTTTCTTCTTGAATGAAAGTGCGTTAGTAATCACCATCGAGGGAAGATCCCACATTTCTACTATACGTCCGTTGCCAAACTCTTTAAAGTTATTGGTTTCTTCCATAATCTTCACTTCACGTAATTCAAGATTGCGTGTGTGCCGATACATTTTTAAGTTACTATCACCACTGTTTTTTGAAAATCTAAAATCAGCATAGATATTAGGAGTTTCACCCACTTTCTTACCAATATCATTATCATTTGCTGAAATATTTTCTGTAAACGAAACTAGAAGTGCGTTTTCAATCAGAGAATGTCGTATAGCGTGTTCTCGTACGTAATTTGAACAAAGAATCATGTCAGCATCAACAAACAACACCACCTCTCCCTTAGCCGCATTGACACCAGTATTACCGGCGCAAGCCATACCCATATTATTTTGCTTAATGTATTCTAGGTTTTTAATACCCTTATATGCTTTCACAAATTCCTCTGTATCATCAACCGACCCATCATCAACCACCACAACTTCTAGCAAGTCTTTTTCTCTGTCCGTCAGATTTTGATTCTTTATTGAGTCTAGTGTATAAGGCAGGCTTGCCATACAATTGTACGCTGGGATAACGATCGATACTGACTGCCTAAATGTAACTGTATCTGGTATACTTTTTTCACCAAGCAGCTCGGTGTGCGTTGCTACAACAAAGTTCTTTTCTGAAACTGAAAAATCATTATCATTCTTTCTGATTCGTGACATGATAGTTTCTGATTGATCACTATTTTCCAGACTTTCTATAAAGTCTTTTATGTCCTCATGCAATTTGTCGTTTCTATATACCTTAATTGATGTTTTTCCATCCCAAGCTCGTTTGTTTAGTCTATTAAATGACTCAACTGTCCATGGTTTAAGTTGAAACTCAGACATCACAGTAAAGATTTCTTCTTCCACCTCTGCACTAACAGTGCCATCTTTAGCCGCTATTTCAAAAAAGTCACCTATGTGGGTATTGAATCGAAAAGCAAAATTGAAGTTCCTTGTTACGATTTCATACTTTTCGTCATATGAAACAATCCAATTTTCAGCATTGAGAATACCTAGTAGCTCCAAGGTTTTTGAAATATCGCTGTGATTTATTGAAATTGTTTTATAGTCATTTGAATCACTCGTGTTAAGGTATGTGATTCTACAGTTCTTTTCACTAACTTTAATTCGTATGTTTAATGAATTTTTATCATCTAGCAGTAACACTAGCTCTTTTGAGTATTCAAACGGGCGCCACTTCTGCTCCACCCGATGCCGAATAGCAGTAAAATCGCTCCAGGTAACTGGTCCACGATAAATCAAACGCTCTGGCACACGCTTATTCATAGCCATATAGTACTAACCTAATGGTTATTATCAAAAAAAGCAAGAATTTACTGACCCTCTATTATTAAGCCTTTGGTCAAACTTTAAGTCTTATACACAAAAGACTCCCTCGCCTCTTCCAGCCACTCAACACACATTTCTTCAAACTGGTTCCACTCCAGAGACAGTACGTGCCCATCGAAAAATATCTTCATTTAGTGAAGATATACAAAGACATTTCAGTTCCGATATTTCGTACCCCTAATGAGAATTAGGGACTTTGCTATACTTTCAAAATGCTAAAGCCAATGATTGACAAGAAGCAGCTTGAGGCAATAGAAGTTACTGAACTTTTCCAAAAGTCATTTTTTGAAAACATTTACGTGGATGAGGGTGATGTTAGTGAGGAGAAATCTGACGACTTATCACTAGAGAAGGCTTTTCTAGACGGCGTAACTATGAATCAAGTAGAAATAAGTGAGCTGAGTGCACTTGATTCAGTTTTTACTAAATCTAGTTTTGCTGGAGCAGTAATTGAACAGTCATACCTTGTGAGACTTGAAATTAACAGCACTCGTCTTCAAGGAATCCAATTAACCGAATTAAGGGCGATTGATACTTCTTTTATTTCATCAAAATTAAATGATGCTAACTTCCGATACTCAAAACTAAAGAACGTTCTTTTTAGGTCATGCGATTTAACTGGAATTGACTTTATTGGGTCTAATCTAAAAAATGTTGTATTTGAAGAGTGTGACCTCACTCAATCCAATTTTTCACAGACAGAACTGACCAACGTTAGTTTTTCTACCTCAAAAATTACAGATATCATAATCAGTCCAGAAACAATCAAGGAAGTTTTTGTCGATACGGGGCAAGCACTATATTTGTCATCCATATTTGGACTAAAGATAAAAGATTAAACCAGCACCGGAATGTAAATTGTTTCATCTCCCAACTTCTCAAACACAGTTCGAACATCCTCTACGACGTCGCCCATTTTAAGAAGCTATATTTATCAACATATTTTGAAGGTATTTTTTAGTGCCTACTGACCACAGTCGAACCAGATTATAATTCCAATCCTTGATGGTATAACCTAGTAATCACAACAGCAGTTGGTGATGAACCAAAATCTCCAGCTACAACTTTTTGAAATAATTCTTCCAAGGTGTAGTCTACAAAACCCAGTATCTCTTCTCCTTCACCATGTTCTGAATCCACTTGAGTTAAGCTCTTGGCTGAGTAATATACACGACTATCGTTAATAGCTCCTTTCTGCTCCGCCACATAAACCTCTTTCCACTCTTCAGCAATTAAGCCTAGCTCTTCTTTGAGTTCCCGCTTTGCAGCCACCAGAGAGTCTTCCTCTTGTTCAATAATACCAGCTGTAACTTTATCTTTAACTTGTCCGTCCTGCTCATGTCTCCTCTCTCTAACCAGACGAATTTTACCCTCATCAGTCACTGGAAAAATATGCACTGAACCAGGTAAATAAACTTTCTCAAAATCTATAGTTTTACCATTCACTTCTTTTGGTTCAATCATCAACCGAATAACCTTTCCGTTAAATATTTCTTGATTCATTACTGGTTATTATAGTCTATAACAACAAAGAAAAAAGCCGCCTCATTATTCATGAAAGCGACTAAAAAGTACTACGATTTTGCGAAAGAACACGAGCCTATTCTTCTAAGCATTGATGTGTATAACCTGTACAAGAACTACCACTCAACAACTACTATCTTAGGCCATAGCAGTCTTTGCGCAGAGCTTGCTCGGAGCAAGCTCTGCGCAAACTCATTTTTGATAGTAAATTAGCTTTGTAACAAATCAACCTACTGTGACCTTTATTCCCTATCTTTGGTTATAAAGGATAATGGAAAAGATCACCCTACAACTATTTTGGACGTTTATGCTGTTGTGTGCAGCGACTTTCACAACTGGTATTTGGTTGGGCGACCATGCCCCCGAGGCTCTGTTTAAAACTGGCGGTACTTTCTTTATTGTGGGATTAGCTAACTTTCTACTTTGGGCACCACAAGTTATCTACCGCTTCTTACAAACTTTAGGTAGAAACTAGTGTATTAGTGGTTGTAATTACCTTAAACCCACACCAACGTGGGCCTTTTCTATTTAAAAACCTCCCGTACGGGAGGTTTTGTTTAAATATTATTGACCTGCTGCCATATACAGACCGCGCCCCACCTATTCACTCGCCTATATAACATCTTGAGTTTCTGACTAGTGTCAGAACCGGACAAAACATGACTCAACGTTATCTTTTATCCTCTAGCTCATTAGCCATGATAGTGGTTTTCACAATCGTATCTGGCGCCAGTGACATACTGTCGATACCTTCTTCCACTAAGAATTGAGCAAACTCTGGTGAATCTGATGGAGCCTGGCCACACAGACCGACCTTAATACCCTTCTCCTTACCAACCTTGATAGTGCGACGGACCATTTCTTTAACCGCTTCATTGTTTTCGTCGTATACGTGTGAAACAATGTGACTATCGCGATCTACTCCGAGAGTAAGCTGGGTCAGGTCGTTGGTACCAATTGAGAAGCCATCAAAGATTTCAGCAAACTGTTCAGCCAATATAACATTACTTGGAATCTCCACCATCATATAGACTTCAAAACCATTTTCGCCCTGCTTTAGTCCGGCACTCTCCATGACTTCAATCACCTTTCTCCCCTCTTCTAAGGTACGACAGAACGGAACCATAGCTTTTACATTGGTTAGACCCATTTCATCACGCACGCGCTTGAAAGCTTTACACTCAAGCTCGAAAGCTTCGCGATACTCTTCACTATAGTAACGACTAGCCCCTCGCCAACCAATCATTGGGTTATTTTCTTGCGGTTCAAAGAGATGACCCCCAATAAGATTGGCGTACTCGTTACTCTTAAAGTCACTCAAACGAACAATTACATCATTTGGTGAGAAAGCAGCGCCAATGAGAGCAATCCCCTCGGCCAGCTTATCAACAAAATAATCTGCCTTGTTAGCATAGCCAATAGTGTGTTCATGAATTTGGCCACGCACTCCCTCGTCGGTTAGCTCATCAAACTTCAAAAGTGCCAGTGGGTGAATCTTAATATGTGAATCAATAATAAACTCTTCACGAGCTAAACCAACTCCGTCGTTTGGAATTTGTGCGTACTGGAAGGCGTGTTCTGGCGAACCAATATTCATCATGATTTTGGTCTTTGGTCGCTTCAGGTCGGTAACGTCGGTGGTATTTACTTCATATTTAAGAATACCGCGGTAAACCTTACCTTCATCCCCTTCGTTACAACTAACTGTCAGCTCATCACCTTCGTTAATTAACTCAGTAGCTTTGTCAGTACCAACGACACAAGGAATACCAAGCTCGCGCGACACAATAGCAGCGTGGCAAGTGCGTCCACCGCGATTGGTCACAATCGCCGCGGATTTTTTCATGATTGGTACCCAGTCTGGGTCAGTCATGGTTGTTACCAAAATATCTCCTTCGTTAAATTTATCGATGTCTTTCAAATCTTCGATAATCTTGGCGGTACCAGTAGCAATTTTGCTTCCGACGCTGGTTCCCGTGATTATAACCTCACCATCTTCTAGTCGCTTGTACTCTTCGATACTATTTGGATCTTTCTGTGATTGAACTGTTTCGGGTCGAGCTTGCACGATGAACAAAGTACCAAAGTCTTCATCAAGCGCCCACTCGATATCCATCGGTTTGCCGTAGTGTTCTTCAATCGCCATTCCCCATTCAGCTAGAGTAAGTACCTGTTCGTCAGTAATGGAATAGCGATGTTGGTCGGCCTCACTAACCTCAATATCCTTGGTTGTACTATCTTCCCCTGGTACCATCTTTAAACGCTTGGCCCCCATTTTCTTCTTTAGAATTGTTTTGGTTGGTTTGAAGACAATAAACTCGTCTGGCGACACTTTTCCTTGCACAATATTCTCTCCAAGACCATAGATAGAATTAATCATAACAGCGTTACGAAAACCGGTCTCAGTATCTAGAGTAAACATCACACCAGCTGCTTCAGAACGTACCGCCACCATCTGCTGAATGCCTACCGCTAAGGCTACTTGCATATGGTCAAAACCATTTTCTACCCGGTATACAATGGCCCGATCGGTAAAGAGTGAGGCGATACATTTACGAGCTGATTCCACTACGTGCTCTACTCCACTAATATTTAAATATGTTTCTTGCTGGCCAGCGAATGAAGCATTTGGTAAGTCTTCTGCTGTGGCTGAAGAACGAACCGCCACGACCACATCTTGGTAGCCCAATGTGTCACACAAATCTTGATAACCAGTACGAATTTCTTGTTCAAAATCTTCTGGTAGAGGTGTGTCTAAAATAAGTTGGCGCACTTCAGCTCCTCGTTTCTGGAGGTCAGCCACATCAGCCACATCTAGACCTTCTAAAATGCCAGAGATTTTCTCACGAATTCCGGTGCTATCAATAAAATAGTAATAACTTTCAGCAGTGGTACTGTAGCCATTTGGTAAGTTAATCCCTTTAGGACTAAGGACTCTAAACATCTCACCAAGTGAAGCATTTTTACCGCCTACTTGTGGCACATCACCAATGCCAATATCTTTGAAAAAACGAAGGTACTTATATTCCATATGCGTACATTATTACATACTTTTGTAACTACTTAAGTATGTACACTTAATTAAATGCTGGTAGTTAAAATTTAGCCTCAACTTTTGTTCCGGTATCTAGTATTTCCACTGACTCTTTTAGACCAGTTTGCGGGTTCACTTGGTAAACCATCATTTGATTCATTAACATTTCTAGATTTCCTACTTCATCGTCAGGAATTGAATCTAAATACTTGATAAGCGCTCGCAAACTATTACCGTGAGCAACAATCAATACGTTCTTGCCCTCTTTTAGTAATGGGAAAACGCCATTTTGGTATGCTGGCACCACTCGCTCATAAACTTCCTTTAGCGTTTCTCCATTTGGGAACGGCACGTCCCAGCCCCGACGAATTTGATTGAACATTTCTTCACCAATCTCTTCTTTTACTTTCCACTTGTCCATGCCGGTGTATTCACCATAGTTTCGTTCGTTAAAACTAGACTCGCAAACTGTTCTAATTCGCCCATCATCAATCACCTGACAAATGCCAGAGAGAGTATCAGCGGTGCGTTTTTGGTCAGTATGAAAAGCCACATCAATCGTCAAGCCGAGTTCCTTTAGTTTTTGACCAACAATCGCCCGATCATTCTTACCTTTTTCACTTAGGTTGATATCGGTTACCCCACTCCAAACACCTTTGGCGTTCCATTCTGATTCGGTGTGACGCAGTAAAATTAGTTTACCTGGTTCAACCGGTTTGGCTTCCACTTTGTTCGGTATCTCATGATTATAAAAACCAACAATATTATCGACGGTAGTTTGGTTAATCCGTCCAATAGCTTCCACGGTATTAAAAGCGTTGTGCGGACTTACAATCACGTTCGGCATTTTCTTAAGCGCAGAAATTTCAACACTGTGACGCAAAAGTTCTTCTGGCGCTTCCCCTTTTCTTAAAAGAGCAGTTTCTTCCTCGTAGTCTAGTAGATTTTCTCCTTCCAACACATCAAGAGCGGCTCCCCCTAAATGTCCGTCGTCTAAGACTTCAATCAGGGCGCGGGTATCTACCAACCCCCCTCGTCCGGTGTTGATAACAATCGCACCTTTTTTCATCGATAAAAGTCTTTCTCGATTGAGAATGTGATGGGTGCCTGGGTTATATGGTAGGTGAAGAGAAATGTAATCAGCCTGGCTGAGTAATTCATCTAAATCAGCATACTTAAAGTCCAGCTCCTTTGCGATTGCCTCGTTAGGGTACTTGTCATAAGCAATGACATTCATAGAAAAACCCTTCCCCATCTTGATAGCTCTTTGGCCAATGTGTCCGGTACCAATTACCCCAAAAGTTTTTCCTAGTAAATCCTGTCCGGTTAATTCCGGCATGACCAAGCGCTCATTTTCCACTGCCAATACTTCTTGTAGCTTACGAGTCAGGGCCAACAATAATGTAAAAGCATATTCCGCCACGGTAGCATCGCCGTAAGTTGGTACATTTACTACGGTTACGTTATGGTCGGCAGCAGCTTCCAAATCAACATGATTAAAGCCAGTTGAGCGACAAGCAATCAGGGTGAGTTTTGGCATTGCCGAAATCATTTCCCGAGTAACGGTACTGGTGGTAAATACAGAAATGATTTCTGCATTTGGATTGCAAGTCTCAAGCGAAATTTTGTCATCTTGGTATTCCCAATAATGATCGGTTTCCTTAAGTGCGTTAGTGAGCTGAGCCTTATCGAGCTCAGTCGAGTCGTAAAAAACTAAATGTGCCATAT
>JAGQMC010000061.1 GCA_020428815.1 Candidatus Kaiserbacteria bacterium | reverse complement strand
CAGAAATATGTTGCCAAAGCTAGCTCGAAAACATATTTCTGGGCACCACCCCAATTAGATTTGGTAATCAGGTATATGATTTTCCTTTGTTTTTTTGTGGTCATGTTCTTGTGTAACTTACTTTAACAATAGCACGAAGAATAAGGTTATATAGCTTGCTATTATCAAAATCTCGGGTAGGATTTAACCATTCATTATATATGGGCGAAAGAGCGAGAGAATTGATCACATTAATATTAGGAGACATCATTGTCTTCAATCTAGCCTTATGGATTACATTACTGGTGCGTTATTTTGAGTGGCCTGACGCGGATAGGTTAGCGATTCATGTACCACCGTTTTTGACTTTCACAGGCGTGTGGTTAATAAGCTTTTTTATTTCTGGCCTGTATGACAAACATACCAATCTTTTAAAAAAATCTCTCGTCTCTAAGATTTTAAGAGCACAGGTCATCAATGTGGTCGTAGCCGGCATGTTGTTTTTCATTATTCCGTTTGGTATTACCCCCAAAACAAATCTAATTATCTATTTGGTCATATCACTTATTTTGTTAAGTGTTTGGCGTTTGCAAATGGTTCCACTTCTGTCTCCTAAGCAAAGACACAAGGCAATTTTAATTGCTGACGGTGAAGCAGCGATTGAATTGGCTGACGAAATAAATAATAACGATCGTTATAATTATTATTTTACTCGCATTATTGACGAAGAGACTATCAAGAAAACTCCAGATTTTGCACAAAAATTCCGTTCTTTGGTAGAGAAGGAAAAGATCGAGGTGGTGGTAGTTGATTCGAGAGGGGAGTCAATCAAAACATTTTTACCGATGTTGTTTGACTTGTCTTTCTTAAAATTTGCTTTTACTTTTTTGGACTTTAACCGTTTGTATGAGGATACTTTCGATAGTGTGCCGATGTCCATGCTGCAGTATGATTGGTTTATCGATAATATTTCGCAATCAAAAACTGCTATCTACGATGTAATAAAGCGGACGGTTGATGTGGTTGGGGCGGTGGTGCTAGCGGTGCCATCACTAATATTATTGCCTTTGATAGCGGTTGCTATTAAGTATGAAGATCGCGGTCCGCTATTGTATACCACAGAACGAGTTGGGCAGTTTAACAAATTAATTACCATTTATAAATTTAGAACTATGACTGGACGCGACAAAGGTCAAGAAGCTTTGCAAACAGTCCACGAAAATACCAAAGTAGGTTTGTTTTTACGTAAAACTCGATTAGACGAGTTGCCACAGTTGTTCAATGTCCTCAAGGGTGATTTGTCGTTTATTGGTCCACGTCCAGAAATGCCAGCCTTGGCAGAGGTGTATGCTAAGGAAATTCCTTATTACAATACGCGACATTTTATCAAACCAGGCTTATCTGGCTGGGCTCAGATTAATAATTTTGATGTGCCAAGAGGTGGAGTTGACGTGCCTCGCACCAAAACCAAGCTGTCTTACGATTTGTTTTACTTAGCGCGGCGTTCATTTCTGCTAGATTTACAAATTGCTTTCAAAACTATTTCGACCATTATCATGCGTACCGGAACCTAACCAGTTTTTTGCCGGTTATACTTAACTATGAATAAAAAATACTTGGTAACCGGTGGAGCTGGTTTTATTGGTACTAACTTGGTTGAGAAATTAATCGCTGACGGAAATGAGGTGATAGTGGTGGATGATTTATCAGCTGGTGACCATCGAGACCGATTACCGGCGACTGTGCAGTTTCATAAATTGAGCATCTGCAATACTGTAGAACTAACAAAGTTGTGTACCGGGGTAGATGTGGTGGTTCATCTCGCTGCTTTACCAAGGGTGCAGTTTTCGATTGAATATCCGCAGGAAACCCATCAGGTAAATGTAACCGGCACGTTGTCAGTTTTAGAAGCAGCTAGACAGGCAAAGGTGAGTCGTATTGTTTATGCTGCTTCCAGCTCCGCTTATGGTGATCAGATTAAATTGCCACTGTCTCCAGATTTAACTCCGCAACCAAAAAGCCCTTATGCTTTACAGAAATACATGGGGGAAGAATTGATGAGACTGTGGAGTGAGCTCTATGGGATGGAGACAGTCTCGCTTAGATTCTTTAATGTCTACGGACCACACTTAGACCCCGAAGGTCCATACGCTTTAGTGATTGGTAGATTTTTACTTTTAGCTAAACAAGGTAAAGCGCTCACTATTACTGGCGACGGCGAACAGACTAGAGATTTTACTCATGTTGAAGATGTAGTGTCTGCGATTATAAAAGCGGCAGAAGTTAAAACTGTGGGCAGTGGAGAGGTGTTTAATGTTGGTGCAGGACAACAAACCAGCATCAATGATTTGGCTCGAATGATTAGTGACAACATAGAGTATGTGGCAGCTCGTCACGAACCCAAACATACCTTAGCAGATATCTCAGAAACCAAGGCAAAATTGGGGTGGGAGCCACAAATTAGGTTGGTTGAGGGTATTAAGAGATTGAGAGACTGATAAGGGTGGGGTATACTGCCGCCAATGCTTGTTGATGGTCGAAAGATTGCTGAAGATATATTATCTGAAATCACCAGGGTGGTTACTGGGTTTTCTAATGCTCCTAAAATGGTGGCAGTTACCTGTGCGCCTAATTTTGAAACCAAAAAATATTTGGAAATGAAGAAGAATCAAGCCGCAGCGGTCGGTGTGGCTTTAAATGTGGTTGAGTTGCCCGCTGAGGTTAGTACGAAAGACGTCGTGGATTGTGTAAAGCGAGTGGCTGCAGAATGTGACGGAGTAGTAGTCCAGCTGCCACTGCCGATGAGAGTAGACCGTGAAGCTGTCTTGGCAGAAGTGCCAGTCAACAAAGACCCTGACGGTTTTAGTTATGGATTAGATGAACAAGCCTGTTTCTCGCCAGTAGTTGGAGCCATTGATGAAATTAGTAAAAAATACCTAATTGATTGGAGGGAGAAACGTGTAGTGGTATTGGGTGAGGGAAGACTGGTAGGCAAGCCTGTAGCTTTTTATGCCAAAGCAAAGGGGGCAAAAGTAACAGTCTTAACGGAAGTCAATTTCCAAGAGTCAAAGCTGCTCGAAGCAGATATTATAGTATCAGGAATTGGTCGACCGCGGTTTGTCAAAAATGACATGGTTAAAGACGGTGTGGTTGTTTTTGATGCTGGAACATCAGAAGATGGGGGGGAGTTGGCAGGAGATGTTGATGAAGAAGTGGCGTCAAAAGCTTCGCTTTTGACGCCAGTACCTGGCGGTATTGGTCCAATTACCATTGCTTATTTACTGCGCAATCTAGTCAGTTTGGCTGGACGTTTATAAAACATTTCAGAGTTATGTGGAGTGTGTAAAGTAGAGTCAATGTGGTATAAAAGTATCCATAGTTTAAATATTTATGTCTAATTCAGATAAACAATCAGAAGGGTCGGTAACTTTTTTACGTTGGTTTAGGGGGTTGATAGTTATTGCAATTGTTATTTGGCTAGCCAATTTGGTATATCAAAATGCGATCAATCCTGAAGCAGAACACCCATTTAAGTTAGGTTTAGATTTAGCTGGTGGTTCGCACTTGGTTTACGTTGCTGACACCTCCAAAGTTGATCCGCTTGAGGTAACCGAATTAATGAGTGCTTTACGTGATGTGATTGAAAGAAGAGTGAATATTTTCGGAGTATCTGAACCAATCGTTCAGGTTGAGAGTAGTAGTTTTGTGTCAGACGAGCCAACTAATCGACTGGTAGTGGAATTGCCAGGGGTAACAGATGTTAGTCAAGCGGTGGCTGAAATCGGACGGACACCACTTTTGGAGTTTAAGTTATATAGCGAAGAGTTAGCCCAGCAACAGGTGGCTCTAGGAGGACTTGAATCTATCTCTGCTGCTACTAGTACTACTACTGAAACAGAGTTAGCTACCTCGACTGAGTCTGATGAAATCAACATTGCGGCAATAGCCAATCTGCCATTTGAAGATACAGGTTTGACTGGACGTTATCTTGAGACAGCCAGTCTAGAGTTTGCAGGTTCAAATAGTGGACGACTAGCCAATGAACCGTTAGTGAATGTTCGATTTACTAAAGAAGGGGCAGATTTGTTTGCAGAAATTACCCGAGCCAATGTGGGTGAACAGCTAGGAATATTTTTAGATGGTGAGTTATTGTCTGCACCAGTCATTAACGAAGCAATTACTGGCGGAACAGCCATTATTTCTGGCGGCTTTACTGCAGAAGAAGCAAGGGAATTAGCTCGTAACTTGAGTTTTGGTGCGTTACCGGTAGCGATTGAGTTACAGAGTACTCAAACTGTTGGCGCCACTCTAGGAGCTGAAGTGCTAGATAAAGGCGTAAAAGCCGGTTCATTTGGAGTAGTTTTGATTATTATCTTTATGACACTATGGTATCGGCTGCCTGGTTTAGTAGCTGGAGTTGCACTGCTTTCATATGTGACCATCATGCTGTCCTTGTTCCAATTAATCCCAGTGACTTTAACAGCAGCAGGTTTGGCTGGTTTTGTACTTAGTCTTGGTATGGCGGTTGATGCCAACGTGTTGGTATTTGAGCGTATGAAAGAGGAGTATACAAAAGGTAGTAGTAGTCGAGAAGCAGCGGCCACTGGGTTTAAAAGAGCTTGGACCGCCATTCGAGACGGTAATGTGACTAGCTTACTCTCAGCTATTATTCTGTTCTGGTTTGGTACCTCAATGGTAAAAGGTTTTGCTTTGGTGTTTGGTATTGGTGTATTAGTATCAATGTTTTCAGCGTTGGTAATCACTCGTACATTACTGCTGATGTTGCCAGATGTTAAAAAAGCTCAGGCTACCAGCTTATCAAAATTACTAGCTAGCGGAATTAACAAATAGATTATGTTTGCTATTACTTACCGAAAATTATTTTTAAGGATTGCAGCAACAGTTGTCGCAATTAGTATTTTGTTGATTGGTGGACTTGGTTTAAATTTAGGAATTGATTTTACCGGAGGCTCATTGACGGAAGTAGCTTATGAAACTGCTCCAGAAAAATCTGAATTAGAAACGCTAGTGGCTAATAAGAATTGGGAAGGGGGATACTCCGTTCGCGAGTCAATTGATGACGCTGGTCGATCTGCCTTTTTTATTCGTACAAAGGATTTAACTGAAACAGAACGAGAGGCACTCTCTGCAGAAGTTACCAACATTGGAGAGGGTGGAGAAATTACCCGTTTCACTTCCATCGGTCCAGTGATTGGACAAGAACTTAAAGATAAGGCTGGTTGGGCGATTGCTGGTGTGGTGTTAATTATTGTGATTTATGTCGCATTTGCTTTTGCTGGAATTGGTACACCAGTAAGTTCATGGACTTACGGAGGAATTACAATTTTAGTATTGATTCATGACGTGTTGGTGCCGACTGCACTCATGAGTGTTCTGGGCTATTTCTTAGGAGTAGAAGTAGATGTGTTGTTCGTTATGGCTTTGTTAGCTGTACTAGGGTACTCGGTTAATGACACTATCGTGGTGTTTGACCGTGTGCGTGAAAATCTTATCCAAAACCGTACTGAGCACAAGAAGAAACAGGCCGCTGGAACTGTTAGAGAAGAGTTTGAGTATCGATTGACTAAACCTTATGAAGAAATTGTAGGGTCAGCAGTCCAAGAAACCTTAGCTCGTTCAATTAATACGTCCATTACTACTCTACTAGCTTTAACAGTACTTTATTTCTTGGGTGGTTCAGTAACTCAAACTTTTGCCCTGGTTCTGTTTGCTGGTGTCTTAGCGGGGACTTATTCCTCTATCTGTATTGCTAGTCCGCTAGTGGTGTCGTATGCCAAGTGGCAAGAAGCTAAGAATTCAAAGTAAAGATGCTAATCGGAGTAACCGGAACAGCTTCTGTAAGGAGAGGACGCAGGTCTGCGCCCAGATAATTCACTCTGAGTAATAAATTATGGTTTTATGCTAATCGGAATAACTGGAACATTAGGTGCAGGGAAAGGCGCAGTCGTTGACTACTTGGTAGCAATGAAAAAATTTAGACATGTGTCAGCACGACATATTTGGACTGAAGAATTAGAATCACGTCAGATACCGGTCAACCGTGACACGATGACTAAATTGGCAAATGATTTGCGAGCGAAACATGGCCCTGCCTATTTTGTCGAACGTGCACTGGAGACGGTAAAGAACGACGAAGAAAATGTGGTGGTTGAGTCAATCAGGACAGTGGCTGAAGCAGAGTTATTAAAAAGTCGTGGCGGAGTGTTGTTGGTGGTAAATGCAGATAAGGAAGAACGTTACCGACGGATTAGTGGACGAAACTCAGCTCTTGATAAGGTATCTTTTGCAGAGTTTGTCAGACAGGAAGAAAACGAAATGACAAATGAAGATCCAAACAAACAAAATATTGCCAAGGTAATAGAAATGGCTGACTATACAATTGAGAATAATAGTACTCTAGATGCCTTGACTAAATCAGTTGAAGAATTTTTAAAACAAATGACGGATTAAAAACGG
>JAGQMC010000060.1 GCA_020428815.1 Candidatus Kaiserbacteria bacterium | reverse complement strand
AATGACCAGAATAATGACGTTTTTGATATAGATACACAGGAAACTTGGTACGCCCCGCTCAACAAAGTTACTCCCCTGTCAAAATACTTAGCTATGTTACTTTTTGTTTCACTACCATTTCTGGGTTTCTGGATTGGTTTTGAGTATAAGGAATCACAGTACATTACAGTTTATTCAAAGCCAACGCAAAATGAAATTAATGAAGAAACGCCAGAAGTAGATTTGATTAAAATTACTTCACCAGAGCCGTTTGCTCAAAAAACATCGCCTTTAGAACTAAGTGGTGAAGCAAGAGGCTATTGGTTTTTTGAAGCGAGTGCGCCGGTGGTTTTGGTGGATTGGGATGGAAAGATTATTGCCGAAGGTTATGTCGTTGCTGACGGTGATTGGATGACTGAAGATTTTGTGTCTTTCTCTGGCGAACTGCAGTTTACTTCACCATACAAGGCTGGTGACCCAGACTTCATGCAAAAAGGAACGCTTATTTTCAAAAAAGCCAACGCCTCTGGCTTACCAGAACACGACGATGCTTTGGAAATTCCTATTACATTTATGATGCAAACTGAAAGTGAACTCGACGTCCAAGCTATGTTTGGTTTTTTTACCGAAAATAATAAGTCTCCAAATGGCACGTATGCTTCTGGACTTGCTTCAGACAAACAAGAATTTACTAATCTTTTTAATTTCAGAAAAGATGTTGTAGTATTTGATTTAATAAAGGACTCATATTCAGTGGTCGCTTCTGTTGGTGATGGTGAGACACTTGTTGGTTCAGGTGATTTCGCGGGGTTGCCAGCTGGAGAATTTAAATGGATTGATGATTCGACTTTAGAATATTCAGTTTACAGTACCTTGAATCCTGATGTGGATGAGTATGGTTTTGAAAAGAACCGGCTTGTTGAAAAAAGAACTATATCTATAGATTAACGTTATGAACAAAAAGTACTGGTTTAAGAACAAAGACTACGGTTTGGGTTGGACACCAGCTAATGTAGCCGGCTGGATCGTGTTAGCTGTTCATGGTTTAGCTATTGTGGCAGTCGGTTTTTATGCTGAGTATTCAGGTGTTCTCTATACTGAACCACAAAAATTCTTTATGTTAGTTGGCGCCATTTTTTTCTTGCTATTAGTAATATGTTGGAAAACTGGCGAACCACTCAAATGGCAATGGGGACAGAATCAGTCTAAAAAATTTCACAAAAAATAATGGCTCATTATATATACATACTAAGGTGTGCAGATGACTCACTTTATACTGGCTATGCTGTCAATGTTGAAGAGCGATTAAAGGAACATAATGGAGAAGGTAAAAAAGCTGGTGCAAAATATACCCGTGGACGCAGACCAGTCACCTTAGTCTACAAACAAAGATTTAAGACACGCAGCAACGCCATGAAAAGAGAAGCCGCTATTAAGCAGCTATCTAAAAAAGAAAAGGAACACCTAATAATGTAGACACACGATTATCCTTGTCGATGTAGCTTGGCTGGGGCATGATATGGATATATGAAAAACGCATTTGAATTCTTCGCGGGGCTTGTCATTCTATTGTTTATGGGAGTAGTCTTGTGGCAAGTGATTAATAATTCTAATACTGATGAAACATTATTATCTCAGTCTGACTCAGTAGATGTAGTTAAAGATGATGACTCGGATAACAAGCCGGTAGCTTGTACGATGGATGCCAAGATGTGCTCAGACGGTTCTTTTGTAGGTAGGGTGGGACCTAATTGTGAATTTTCTCCTTGCCCTAGTGAGTCTAAAGAAGTGGTAAATTCATTTGAGGACTGTGTAGAAGCTGGTAATCCAATCATGGAATCATACCCAAGACAGTGTAATCATAACGGGCAGCATTTTGTTGAAGATATTGGAGGTTCGATCTCCGAATTTCCACTTCGTTATGGTGAGGATGCGTCTCGTATCGAAGAGTATCGATCTGATTGTGAGCAAAGGATGGGAGTATTCAATGAGTGCGCCAGCGCTTGTGGTCCGGAGGCAGAAGAGTGTGTCGACGTGTGTTCAATGGTATGTGAGGGTCCAGCGGAGGAACATGTACCTCCCATGCCATCAGACGTAAATCCAGAAGAGGTGACATTTTGTACTCCAGAGCAAAAACAAGCAGAGGTTTGTACTATGGAATATATGCCGGTGTGTGGTTTTACCGAAGTGCAGTGTGTAACAGAACCATGTGAACCGGTTGAGCAAACTTACGGTAATGTTTGTGGAGCTTGTGCCGGCGGAGCCGATTACTATATATCAGGCGGGTGTGCTGGTGAAGGTGTCTATGCCAACTAAACAAAACAAATACGAATTAACAGGAAAAATGTTTCGCTGGTCTGTGGCCGATAAGGGGGTGTGGAATTTTCTACCAGTCGAGAAAAAAGTAGCGACCAAAATCCGAGAGGATTTTGGTCGCTATGCTAAAGGCTTCGGTTCACTGCCGGTACGAGCAAAAATTGGTAAAACTGAGTGGAATACTTCAATTTTCCCCGATAGAAAATCCGGTACTTATATTCTGCCGGTCAAAGCCAAAGTAAGAAAATTAGAAGATATTGAAGCAGGTGAAGAGATTAAATTTATGATAAAGATTGGTGGGTAGATATAATCTGTGCTATCTTCAATTTGATAATCTGCAACCAAGGAGATGAATAATGTCAGATTTTAACATGTGGTGCATAATCAAAAATATCTTTTCACTCAAAGATCCAATTGAACAGTTCGATCATAGAAGGGATAATTTTGTTAGAGAAATGGAGTCAGTAAAAATTGATTCTAATAAACCAACACCAGATTATTCGGTTAGTAAATCAGTTTAATATTTGATGTTGTTCAATTCAGCCGCCCCATTAATAGCGGCTTTTTTCTACCAAAGGTTTAGCCAAACTCCAATGTAGTGTACGACCACATAAAGAAAGAAAATATAACCAAGTACACCAACTATTAAAGTTATGGCTACGTAGTTGATTATTTCATTGCGCCTTCGTTTAGCCTCGTCAATAGTGCAGATACCTTTTTTGCGAGATAGGTATAAGTAAAGGGAACCCAGTAAGGCCAGTAAACCAACTCCTCTAAAAATCCATTTATAGTCGCCATAGAATGTGTCAGCTAGAGACGAGGCAAAGCTAACGGTTGAGACACCAAGTAACACCAAGATGACTGGAGAAAGGCAGCACATTGAAGCTAGTACCACCGGAATACTGCTGATTTTTAGTATTTCCTTAATTTTATTCATATTTTAAGCTCGCAAACTTTAATATTAACTATGCTTTACATACGAAATTATACTAGTTTTATTTCGTAAATGTTAAAGGCCGGCGGAAATAAATTTCCGCCGGCCGTATTGTACACACAATATAAAAAGAGGAGGGTGACCAGCTCACCGCTCCTCGTTTACGTCGCTAATGTATCGCGACGGTACAACTTTCTATGAAGAATGACAGCACATCCAGTTCATACAAGTGACTGGTTTCACTCCGTAAAGGTCCGCTTTGCCAGTTACAATGGACTTTCTAAAGTTGGACACCGGAGCCACTGCTCTCGGCCGGACGAATGAACACTGTAATTACTGAAAGGTGTAGCCTACACACTGTCGTTTAACATCTCCAGTTAGGGTTTATCTATCCCTCGCTACTTGACCGGAGTAGCTGAATAGTACTGTTAATTTAGTTTATGTCAATCTTTTCGTAGCTGGGTTTGAAAGAGTCTTCGAGCAGCGATGGAGAAGCTTGGGTGGTAAAAAAGAGAGGCGGAGCTCTTTCGAGTCCGCCGTTGGTTGAATCGTTGTGGTTAGCGTCTATTTCACATAGATAGCATTTCTGTATTCACGGTATTCCGTTTCACCAACTTTGATGAATCGAATTTTCCCGCGACTCGAGTGTCCATAGGAAACTTCATGCTCCATGGCACATCCGTCTGTACGTACACGGAGTGCAAGCCGGTTGTATGAATCAAGTTTTGCTCGGAACATTTTCCCGAAAGGGACTGTATCTATGGTGGGGATATCTTTTTCCCAGAGAGCCTTTATCATTGCCTCCTTTTTTTCTCGGGATTGATTTAGACTGGCTGCTGCGTCTCCAAGTGAATCAGAACCAGTTCCTCCAGTTGTTGCTACGACAGTGGGCACTAGACAACTCCTTGATGAATTTACGAACTTCCTCGCCCTGATAGGGTGGGATTCAAAAATCATATAATTTTATCTTTTGTTGTCAATATTAACGTGAGGTGAGCCTGTTTCCAGTAGGTCTAACACAACTGAATCTTATCCAAAATAAGTAAGCTAAATTAAGAGAATATATTAGGTTTTGTATTCAATCAAAAAACGACGAAAATCAGTTGCAGGAAAGTAAGGGTCGGGGTATAGTATCGCGGTCTGGCCTAATGGCCACTTTTTCTAATGAGATTGGTGGGAGGACGAAAAAATTTAAAAGCCTTTAAATTTTTTCGTCCTTGAATCAATTCAAAGGAAGGAATTATTATTTTTTAATTATCAAAATTATTTATGGCACGAGCATTTCCTCTCGAAAAACTACGTAACTTCGGTATCGTTGCTCACGTAGATGCGGGAAAGACTACCACCTCAGAACGGGTACTTTTCTATACCGGTATGAGTCACAAAATCGGTGAAGTACACGATGGTGCTACCGTCACTGACTGGATGGAGCAGGAGCGAGAACGTGGTATCACCATTACGGCAGCGGCTATTTCCTGTAACTGGACCAAAACAATGGAAGAAGATCGGACCAATAAGAGTCTGATGCACACTTTCAACATTATCGATACTCCAGGACACATCGATTTTACCGCTGAAGTAAAGCGTTCAATGCGTGTACTAGACGGTGCGGTGGTAGTTTTTGATGGCGCTGCCGGAGTAGAGCCGCAAACCGAAACAAACTGGGGTTACGCAGATGAGGCTAACGTGCCACGTATTTGTTTCATTAATAAGATGGACAAACTGGGGGCTGACTTTGATGCTTCTGTTAAATCTATCCACGAACGACTTTCTCCAAAGGCGGTCCGAATACAACTCCCGATCGGAGCAGAAGACAACATGAGTGGAGTAGTTGACCTTGTTACTATGAAGGCTTATCGCTTTGGTGGTGAAATGGGAATGACTGTAACTGAAGAAGAAATCCCAGCGGATCTACAAGCTGATGCAGAAAAATGGCGTGGTGAGCTTATCGAAAAAGTAGTAGAGCACGATGATGAAATTATGGAAGCTTATCTTGGTGGCGAAGAGCCAACCGTAGAACAGCTAAAGGCTACTCTACGCAAGGCTGTTCTTGCCAACGAAATCTTCCCAGTAATGACTGGTACGGCTTTGAAAAACATTGGAGTACAGCTAGTGCTCGATGCTGTGGTTGATTACCTTCCTTCACCACTTGATTTACCACCAGTACATGGAACTGATCCTAAAGATGAGGAAACTGAACTAGAACGAAAGCCAACCGATGAGGAACCTTTTTGTGCGCTTGCTTTCAAGCTTCAGGACGACAAGTTCGTTGGACAACTAGCCTTCTTTCGAGTTTATTCAGGTACCGTTAAGGCTGGCTCATACATTCTCAATGCTTCAACCGGAAATAAAGAACGAGTAGGGCGAATTGTACGTTTGATGGCTGATAAACGAGAAGAAGTAGATGAAGTATACGCTGGTGAAATTGCAGCTGCGGTAGGTATTAAAGAAGTGAAAACTTCTCACACTCTATGTGCTGAAAATGCACCAATTGTTCTAGAACAAATTACCTTCCCAGAACCGGTGGTGGCAGTGCGGGTAGAGCCTAAGACTAAGAATGACCAAGAAAAAATGAGTACTGCGCTTAAGCGCCTGTCTGATGAAGATCCGACTTTCAAGGTATCAACCGATGAAGAAACCCTAGAAACCATCATTGCCGGTATGGGTGAACTTCACTTGGACATCATCGTTGACCGTATGAAGCGAGAATTTGGCGTTGAGGCTAATATTGGCCAACCGCAAGTAGCTTATCGGGAAACTATTCAACGTGAAGCTGAAGGAGAGGAAAAATATGTTAAGCAGTCTGGTGGTCGTGGTCAGTACGGACACGTTAAGATTCGTATCAAGCCACTGGAAGCTCTCCCAGACGATCCTGATTACAAACTACCAAAGAACGTGACTCGTGAAGATCACTTTGAGTTCGTTAATAACATCAAGGGAGGGGTGATTCCTCAGGAATACATTCCTGCAGTGATGAAAGGTTGTAAGGAAGCGATGGAAAGAGGTTTTGTTGCTGGTTACAAAATGGAGGATGTTTCAGTTGAGTTATACGATGGTTCTTACCACGATGTGGACTCATCAGAAATTGCCTTTAAACTAGCTGGTATCAACGCTTTCAAGAAAGCAGCTAAGCTGGCTAATGCGGTTATCCTAGAGCCGGTCATGAAGGTTGAAGTACGAACCCCAGAAGAATATATGGGGGACATCAATGGTAATATAAACTCCAAGCGCGGTATGCTAGAAGGAACTGAGGAAATTGGCGGTAAAACTATTGTTCACGCCAAGGTTCCACTTTCAGAAATGTTTGGTTACACCAACACACTCCGATCAATGACTCAAGGTCGTGCAAGCATGACTATGGAATTCGATCACTACGAAGTGGTACCACCAAATGTGTCTCAAGAAATTAAGAAAGCCCGTGGAGTTTCAGAGGATGTATAATAACTTCCAACAACAAAACAAAAAAGTCCGGTCGCTTTGCGACCGGACTTTTTCGTATAAAAAACGGCCGAGCTATTGCTCGGCCGTCGTTTGCCTAAAATATTTCAAAGATGTCCCAGTCTAGCCGAGTGTAGTTGCTCGGCTCGCTTTCTGGTTTCACTCCCGATGGGAGCATTCGATGCAATGTACGCTAAATGCTCATCGTCGTTATACTCGAACCACTCGTCTATTTTGCTATCAAGCTTTTTGATAGCTAATTTGCGCAATTCAGCATTGTTTGCACATTCGTACACTGCAATAATGTGATCAAAAGATTCTGCCTTATCTAGCATTTCTCGAGTACCTACTGCATTTTTTAGTGCAGTTTTGTCAGTCAAGTCTTTGTGGTTGGACATATCGTATCCTCCTCAGGATATTTTATAAATCACTGTTTGTGCACCTGTCAGCCACTATATATAAAATAAATTTATTTTCAATCCAAAACCCCTTGCAAAACCAGATTACTCTGGTAATATACCCGCACTGCAAACAGTACTCTATTTAGAGTCTGTTAGTGGGTGGATAATATTTAGCTCTTTCACAACGTTTCTTGGTGTTTAACCGAGACGTGCAGTTTTCGCGCCGTTTCGATTGAATATAAAGAATCTAACGCTGCGAAAGAGCCCAAAGTCTACTCACGTTGCTTTGGGTATTTTTATACCTAAAAGAGCGCAGCACAGTTATTTAATTACACATAATTTAAGTATTTAAAATATGGCAGATGCATTTGATCGATCAAAGGATCACATCAACGTAGGTACCATTGGTCACGTTGACCACGGTAAGACTACTCTTACAGCGGCTATCCTTACTACTCTTAAGGCTAAGGGTGATGGCTACGACGCTAACGTTAAGGCTGTTGAGGATATCGACAAGGCCCCAGAAGAAAAAGCTCGAGGTATTACTATCTCACTTTCTCACTCTGAGTATGAAACTCCAAAGCGACACTACGCACACATCGATGCGCCAGGTCACGCGGACTACATCAAGAACATGATTACTGGTGCTGCTCAGATGGACGGTGCTATCCTAGTGGTGGCTGCGACTGACGGAGCAATGCCTCAGACTCGTGAACACGTACTTCTAGCTAAGCAAGTTGGAGTACCAAAGATGCTTGTTTTCATGAACAAGTGTGACATGGTTGAAGACGAAGAAATGCTTATGCTTGTAGAAGAAGAACTACGAGAAATGCTTACCAACGGAGGATTTGATGGTGAAAACGCTCCAATCATCCAAGGTTCAGCACTTAAGGCTCTAGAAGGAGATGCGGATTACCAAGCTAAGATCATCGAATTGGTTGACGCTATGGACACTTACTTCCCAACTCCAGAACGAGAACTAGACAAGCCATTCCTAATGCCTATCGAAGATATCTTCTCAATTGAAGGTCGAGGTACAGTGGTAACCGGTCGTGTAGAACGAGGAATCACTAAGGTTGGTGATGAAATCGAAATCGTGGGTATCAAGGATACAACCACAACTACAGTTACTGGTGTAGAAATGTTCAACAAGCAGCTAGACCAAGCTCAAGCTGGAGACAACACTGGTATCCTACTTCGAGGTACTAAGAAGGAAGACGTACACCGAGGTCAGGTTCTAGCAGCGAAGGGTTCTGTAACTCCTCACACTGAATTTGAAGCTGAAGTATACGTTCTATCAAAGGATGAAGGTGGACGTCACACTCCATTCTTCTCAGGTTACAAGCCACAGTTCTACGTTCGAACAACTGACGTAACTGGTGACGTAACTCTAGCTGAAGGAACTGAAATGGTTATGCCAGGAGACACAGCTACATTTAAGGTGAAGCTAGTAGCTCCAGTTGCTCTTGAAGAGCAGACAAACTTTGCTATCCGAGAGGGTGGTAAGACTGTTGGAGCTGGTGTAGTAACTAAGATCATCGCCTAGGCGATTTACGAAATCACTTCGTCTACTTTGTTAGGACTTCAGTTTTGTCGGTCGTCGTACCATTAAGTACGCCTTCCTCCAAAACTTCGTCCTGCCGCGTATCCAAAGCAATTTCGAGAAATCGCCTTGGAAACAACGTTAAGTGACGTGGAAACATGAAACTATTACTATGGCCACAGAAACAACATCAGATAAAGCAGCAGGTGCGATCAACAAGCTTCGTATCCGAGTCCGTGCTTACGAGCACAAAATTCTCGATACATCTGTGAAGCAGATCATCGATACTGCAATGCGTTTCGACGCAAAGGTAGTTGGACCGATTCCACTGCCAACGGAAATCAAGAAGTATACAGTGAACCGTTCAACTTTCGTGCACAAGGACGCGCGAGAACAGTTTGAGATGCGAACCCACAAGCGGGTAATCGACATTCTTAATCCAAGTCCTAAAGTGGTAGAGGCACTAACCAACCTCTCACTTCCAAGCGGAGTGAACATCGATGTGAAGATGATGTAGCTTGAACAAAGGAGCGCAAGCAACTATAAGGTGAATTGATTTCTCTGAAATCAAGAGAGGATGCCCTGGGGTATTGTGAAAGTTCTCTAGAGAACGGCCCATTCCTAGGCCGTTCGGCAGAGAAGACATCATTGAGATGACCAACAAGGTCGTTTCCTTACATTGTTCCGGCATCTGTTTGCCAAACAAAAGCCACCGCAAGGTGGCTTTTGTATTGCCTCGCACTTCATATCGTTTTGACGCAGTACACTGTTGTCAAAAGAAAAACCGCCTCTTTGGGGCGGTTTCGTGTTGTTTGCATCTTGTGTCGCTATCTCCAAGTATTGAAATAGAAAACGACGAGTAGGATCAGAAAAAATAGTAACGAGTAAACAACTTTTCTGTTTAGCAACTTTGATTTAAATACAGCTTCACTTTCTTTCTTATAGATGAAGTTGCTTATTATTAAGGCTGGTATAACCAAAAAGAGGCCAAAGTAAAGGTGAGTTTCTGCTAATCCCCACTGAAAATTTGTTGAACCTTCGTTTCCAGAGAAGTACCAAGATATTACGGTCGCAGCAAGATGTATGACAACAGTGAAGTAACCATACTTAAGGTATTGTTTAGAAAACAAAAGAGATAGAGTTAGGCCTGTAAACATTGCTGATAGAAGTGATCCAAATTTTGCATCAACTAGACCAGGGGATGTATAGAAAGAAGGCTCAAGGAGATACGCCAGACCAACACACACTGTAAGAAGAATCAAACCTTTAAAAAAAATGTTATTTAGCATAAATACACTGTACCACGAAAAACACGATTCTCGATTTTGTAAAGTTATAAAATTTTCCCCAGTTATCCACAATAGGGAGTTGACGAAAAAAACTAGGGGTAGATAATGTAATTAACAGGAGGCGAATCGCGCAAGCGATTCGCCTTTCTGGTTTTCTCACGTAGTCGCGTGTGAGATTCGCCTCCTGTTACTTGCCCCACGCCTAAAGGAATAAGGTAAGTAAGAAACATTAGAAATAGTTCTTTCCAGAAGTTGCCTATATTCTCATCGTAAGCCTTACAACTCGGTGAGATTAAACTAAGTAAACACCAGAGTAATATGTACAACGTAGAGCTATGGTGAGAGTTTAGGTAGCTTCTGAAATTGCTCAATGTATGAGCAGTAATAGTTCTTTTAATTCCAAATATCATGGAAAACCTACCATCAAATAAGGTTACTTTTCAAAACGAAAATAGTTGGATGGTCCAACTATTAAGTTTAGCCGTTATCGGTGTCTTAGCATTTATGCAAATTCAACCCTTAGTGGCCTAGTCACCAAATAGTATGGAAAAGCCGAATTGCGAAAGCCATTCGGCTTTTATCTTGATTATCTAAAACATTTACGCTATAAAAGCAATGGTTCAATAGAAATATTATGGGAGTTTGTAATGACTTTAATCAAATCAAGTTCATCTACAGAGAATGACTCTGACTCACGAAGCTTCAGGCCGTATTTGATTGGCTTCCTCGTTATTATGATGCTGGTGATTGTGGTCGTACGAGAAGGACATCAGTCAAATAACGCCCAAAGTGAAGCGGCAGAAACACAGTCAGGCCACCCACAGAAGTAATTTTCTCAAAGTGCTAAATTAAATCGGCTCATCGGTAGGGCCGATTTTATCATTGACATACATAAAATTAGTTGTATTGTTGTAGCGCAATATCGGCGGGTGCGAGCCAGGTGCCGCTAGGATGATAGCCCTTCCCGTTCGAGTCGGGACTCGCCGCAAGAAAGTAAGAGTCTGAGAATCTATTTCAAACTTTTGCTTGCCTGTAGTTATGCTTCCAGTATTTTGTTCCAAGAAAACATCATAAAAAAAGCTTTAACACTTAACCGGTTCAATACACGAAGCAATTTTCCATAAATACTTATACCCGCACACCAATTTTTACATGTCGACTAATCGACGCTCTCTTTGAAAAAGCTTGCAAAAAGTTTGTGTACGGGTATACTATCGCCAGCTTTTAAAGACCTAAGTACGTGGGTGACCACGGACCAATGGGCACAAACCGCGCTGTTTTGCGTGCGGACTTGTGTCCGCGCAAAACAGCGCGGTTTGTCATATGGGTCTAATGGAGTAATAAAAGTTACTTCAAAAAGCTACATTATTAGATTCATACTATAAATAATGAAGTTTATTGTAGGAACAAAGACTGGTATGACTCAAGTCTTCGATGAAGAAGGAGTGTGTCGCGCTGCCACTGTCTTAAAAGTTGATCCCGCGATTATTTCGCAGGTTCGTACTGAAGAAACAGATGGTTACACTGCGGTGCAGATTGCTTCTGGGGAGAAAAAAGAAAGTCGTGTCAGCAAAGCAGAAAAAGGTCACTTTGGTGCACCAGTTGCTGCTGCTCGAGAATTTCGTCCAGCAACTGGCTACGAAACAGCTCTTGAGGGAGCAGAAAAAGGGGCTGAATTAAATGTGACTATGTTTGAACCGGGTGATGCTATCACTGTGTCGGCTATTTCTAAAGGTAAAGGATTCCAAGGTGTAGTTAAGCGCCATGGTTTCAAAGGAGGCCGACGTAGTCACGGACAGAAACACTCTGAACGTGAGCCAGGTTCTATTGGAGCGACTGGTCCAGCTCGAGTATTCAAGGGTACTAAGATGGCTGGTCGTATGGGTAGTGACAAAGTAACCGTAAAGGGACTTAAGGTGCTACAAGTTAACGCAGACGAAAACATCCTAGTGGTGTCAGGGGCTGTACCAGGTCGAAAAGGAACATTAGTAGAGGTCTTTGAGACACCAGAAGCAAAATAATATGGACGCAAAAGTATTTTCAAAAGAAGGAAAAGAAACTGGTAAGGTAACTCTTCCGGAAGCCGTATTCGGCGCTAAGTGGAATCCAGATCTCGTACACGAAGTGGTAGTTGGTATGCAGGCAAATGCCCGCGCTGGTACTGCACACACTAAGGATAGAAGCGAAGTTCGTGGTGGTGGTAAAAAGCCATGGCGACAGAAGGGAACTGGTCGAGCAAGACACGGTTCACGACGTTCTCCTATCTGGACAGGTGGTGGTGTAACTTTTGGACCACGAACTGAAAAAGATTACTCAGTTAAGATCAATAAGAAGGTAAGTAAAAAGGCTCTTGCCTCAGTACTTTCAAAGAAATTAGCTGATAATGAAATTGTTTTTGTTGATTCTTTAGCAATGGAGGCACCAAAAACAAAAGATGCTAAAACTGTTGTAGCAGCCTTGGCTAAGGGAGCAGATCA
This sequence comes from Candidatus Kaiserbacteria bacterium, assembly GCA_020428815.1. Lineage (GTDB taxonomy): Bacteria > Patescibacteriota > Minisyncoccia > Phycocordibacterales > UBA918 > OLB19. The sequence goes on along the minus strand of JAGQMC010000060.1, from coordinate 9,251 downwards.
GGCCGATCTAGCGACTAAGCGTAAGAATGCCGCTGTAGTAATATTAGCTGACAGAAATCTTGCTACTGAAAAAAGCTTCCGAAACTTCGGAAACATGACGGTAGTACAGGCAAAAGATATCAACCCAGTTGATCTCTTAACTTACAAGTATGTAGTGGTAGCAGACGCATCAAGCTCAGTGGAAATCCTTGAGAAGCGAGTAGCGCCAACTGCAGTTAAGTCAAAATAACATGGCTCTCTTTGGAAAAAAGAAAGATACAAAGAAAGAGGGTGAGAAGAAGGAGGTGGTAGATGTGTCTAAGGCACAGCCAACTGATCACAACCTATCTTCAGTTATCGTAAAACCTCGTATTACTGAGAAATCAGTCGGTCAGAGTGAAAACAATGTTTATACTTTTGAAGTAAAGCGTTCAGCCACTAAGTACCAAGTACGAGATGCGGTAAAAGCTCTCTACAATGTGACGCCGGTGAAGGTAAACATCGTCAACAAGTTGCCAGCCGAGCGGATGGTCAGTAGTCGCGGCAAGACTAAGCACGTGAAAGGAATGAAGAAAGCTTATGTCTACCTTAAGAAAGGCGACACTATCAACTTAGTTTAGTTACATTTCCAGAATTTCTTTGTCGTTACGGCTGGCTTCTTGTCACCGTACACGGAGTACGGTTCCGGCATCGCCAGCCTAGACTCCGCGAACTTCAGAAAATCTAAGCTAAACTAAGCAACAAAAAATCTCAAAACATGAGATGAATAAATTAGGAAGATAAGGCAAAAGGCCACTAGTTTCTAAGAAAACATGAAAAAATATAAACCAACTTCAGCTGGACGACGTGATGGTTCAGTTATTGAGTACAAAAAGAAGTTGACTAGCACTAAAAGCAATCCGCTGAAATCTCTTACTAAAGGTAAGAGGAATACTGCTGGACGTAACAGTGCTGGTCGAATCACGACTCACTATCGAGGGGCTGGAAACAAACGTACTTACCGAGAAATTGACTTTAAGTATGATAAGAAAGAAGTACCAGCTAGAGTAGAAACTATTGAATACGATCCAAACCGATCTGGTTTCATCGCTTTAGTTTGTTACGCCGATGGTGAACGTCGCTATATTTTAGCGCCACAAAAGCTAAAAGAAGGTGATAAGATTATTACTTCAGAGACAGCCAAGGTAAAAATCGGTAATCGACTACCCTTGTCTGCCATTCCAGTTGGTACTTTTGTATACAACGTGGAAATCAATTCTGGAGCAGGTGCTCGACTAGGTCGTAGTGCCGGAAACGCTATTGAAGTAGTAGCTCAAGATAGCAAACATACTACTCTGAAGATGCCATCAACTGAAATCCGCAAGGTGATGAATACCGCTTGGGCTTCAGTAGGTGAGGTGTCTAACGAAGAACATCGTTTGGTAAGTATTGGTAAGGCAGGACGCGCTCGTCACATGGGACTTCGACCGAAGACTCGTGGAGCAGCTCGTAACGCTGTAGATCACCCGCATGGAGGTGGTGAAGGTCGTTCTCCTCGAGGACACCGACGTCAACGAACTAAGCAGGGTCGTCCGACCGGAAAGGGTCAGAAGACGCGATCACCTAAGAAATACTCAAACAAGTTGATTGTTTCTCGTCGCAAGCCAGGACGGCTGATGGGGGGCAAGAGATAAACCAACAAAAAACTGGCGTGAAGCCAGTTTTTTGTTGGTTTAGTAAGCGCCATTGAGGCGCTTACGTATCTCTTGCCCAGCCGGAAGCAAGTTTTTATTTTATTTCCTAAAAAATAAAAACAGCTGAGGCGGGGTCGAGAGTACTTACTAGAATTGGAGCAAAGCGAACAATTATAGTTAGTAACTCGTGACGTAAAAGATAAAACAAAAACACCCCGTCGAGGGGTGTTTTGTTTTAGAGAGCAAACTGCTTTGCTCTCGTATCTTTTTCCGAGGCGGAGCCATAATTTTCTCGCCTTTCTAGCGAGAAAATAGGCGAGCCGGGCCTGCGAGCCAACTAAATAATTATCGAAGATAATATATTTAGTTAGGACTTGTGGGGCAAGAGGTAAAATGGATTTTGCACGGAGTTCAGGAATATACTTAGTAACTCGTGACGAAAGTGGATAGGGAGGAAAGAGATAAAAGAAAGTCTAACTGTATGGAATCACATTTAGTAATTCGTGACGTAAGAGATAATATCTTTTATTTTGGATTACCCCCAGTCGAACTATCGCAAAAAAATAATGGCTTGCTATCCTATTACTCCCACCCTTGAATCTATTTAATATTTTCCACATTTATTTTGAGATATTAAACGGTTCTTTATTCACTGTCCCACACAATATGAAAGCAAATAATGAATTTTTTTCTCAGAGTTTCGATGTTTTTATTATTTTTTATGGTACTAGGAGCGCTGCAAACCTTCAGCGCAATACTGGTTGAGGATATTTCAATGAACAGATGTAACTCTTCAGCTGTGCTTATGATGGCTAATGTAAAATCACCTCATCTTGTACAGAGCCGACTCTCGTCGTGTGATGATTAATAATTAAAAACCGCTGGTAATGTGTCAGCGGTTTATTTTTTGTCTACTTTAGGTTTATGGCGGGTGATCAGTCTAACTATTTCATAGTTTTCATCAGTAATGAGTAGCGCCCCACATTCTTCTTCGGTAAAACAACCAACATTGATGTAGGTAATATTATCATTGTCTGCCGCAGAGATAATCTTCGGTGTTTCATGAGTGTGGCCACAGACTACTACATCAAGACCATTGTGTTTTGCGTGTTTAGTAGCCCCTTTTCTAACGTGTTTCACTGTTTTTAATAGTTCTTTTTTAAACAAAGATTTTAACCAAGGAGCAACTTGAGAATCAAAGCGGGAATCAAAACTTTGGACAAAATTATGAATAGCCGTTCCTATTTCAACTAGTTCTCCCCAGACCACCCCACGCCAGCCATTTTTCTGCATTACTGGATCAAAGGAGTCACCATGGATTACACCAAAGAGTTTGTCGTCGTGCATGAACTCGCACTCATTACTAACCATGACGTCTTCATCATAAAAGCGCGCTAATAGTTCTGGTAATTTTGTATCATGGTTACCTGGTAACCACACCATTTCTAAATCAATTTGTTTTAGTAGTTTCAAGAACTTGCCGTGTTCTTTGGGGAGTTTTTTTAGGTTGTTGTGCTCAAAAGTGTCACCTTGTAAGATAACTTTTTGCAGTCCCTTACCTACATAATATTGAATTAGTTCTGTCGCTGCTCTGACACGAAAACTGTCAGAGCCCATATGTAAATCTCCTAATACTAGGGCCACGGCTTTGTTACAGTTCGGCAGGATGGAGCGACTGATATCGATATAGTACAAATCTGCTTTCATGAGTATCTAAGAATAATAGCAAAAAATACTGTCACGGCTATGTATCAGTAGTACAATACTAAATATGAAAAAAGAACTCGACATGCTGATAGAATTTCACGAAAAATACCAAGCTGGCATTAACCGTGCCCCTAGTCTGATTGATAAAGAGCATGGCCTAAATCGGTATAAGTTTATGCGTGAAGAGGTGGAAGAATACTTGGAAGGGGTGCAGACTGAAGACCTGCCAAATATCGCAAAAGAGTTGGCCGACATACTCTATACTACCTACGGCACTATTGTGGCTCATGGTCTACAAGATAAAATAGAAGATATTTTTACTGAGGTGCACCGCTCAAATATGAGTAAAGATTATCATCCTGTTAAAGCTGTAAAAGGAAAAGACTATTCTGAGGCCGATATAAAACAATTTTTTAAATAATCCGACAGTTTTTATTGGAGCAGCCCGCAATGGGTGACATTTTTATTTTGGGCGCCGGCTTTGCCGGCTCCCATTTTGCTTAATCTGAGAGATGATATAATACAGGCAACTAATAAATAATTTTATCGTTATGAAGGTTTCAGGTATTACATCAGTACAGCTTTTTACTACAGCTATTTTGACTCTATTTCTTATTATCCCGTTTACTACTTTTGCCGAGGAGTGTGCTTTTAGCCAGACTCTCGATGTGGGAGTGGTAGATGAAAGCGTGCGTTGTCTACAAGTCTATTTAAATGAAAATGGCTATCAGCTAGCTGAAGAAGGTCCGGGTTCGCCAGGTAGTGAGACTAACAAGTACGGAGCACTGACAAAAACTGCGGTCTCAAAATGGCAAGAAGACAAAGGAGTAACTCCAACGATGGGTATCTTTGGTCCGAAGTCTCAAGCGATGTACAAAGCCGAGCTACTAAGAGCACAGGTGGCACAACTAGAAGCCGAAACAGACGGTGGGTCTACTGTAGTAGCTACAACACCAACTCCACAACCACTAGTAGCCGGTGCCTCTACGGATGCTGATGGTGAAGAAAGAAAGGGCGCGGAAGTACGCCTTAAAGATGTAATGAAAATGATTCTCGATACCTATGATGAAATGGAAGACGAACGAGACGATGAAGATGAGGAAGTAGCTAAGATTGATGAAGACTTACGTGATGTAATTGAAAATTTGTTCGCTGCTCTGGAACTATTCTTTGATGGGGACTACGAGGACGCCGAAGCTGAAGCGGACGAAGCCTTGGATGATGCTACTGAAGCCTTTGAGGATGCCGGAGGTGAATCAAAAGCTAGTGAAGCCAAAGATGAAATTGAAGACGCGGAAGATTTATATGATGAAGTAGAAGAGATGATTGAAGACGCGGAAGATAATGATGATGATGTTGGTGATGCTCCAGATTTGTTAAAGGAGGCTAAAGACTTAATCGATGACGCTAACGACGCTTATGATGACAAGGTTTATCGTCAAGCTATCAGCGATGCTTTGGATGCGCAAGAGTTACTGGATGAAGCCAAGGATGAAATTGATGTAGTATCAAAAAAAGACGCTGAGGATGCTGTTGAGGATGCCAAAGATGCTCTAGATGATGCTGAGGAAGAAATCGATGACGCTGATGAAGATGGAGAAGATGTTGAAGAGTCAGAAGATTTGCTGGATGACGCTGACCGAGAAATCAAAAAAGCAGAGCTAGCCCTAGATGATGAGGATTGGGCAGAGGCGATGGAGCGAGCTGAAGAAGCCGAAGACTTAATTGAAGAAGCTCTGGATGAAATTGGTTCATCGAACAATGATGATGAGTCTGAAGCTGAAGAAGCTTTAGAGGATATAGAAGACGAACTAGATAATGCGTGGGATGAGGTATATGAAGCAGAAGACGATGGTAAGAAGACCAGAGATGCCGAAGACTATCTTGATGAAGCTGAAGATTTACTTGATGAAGCTGAAGAAGCCTTCGATGATGAAGACTACGATGAAGTTCTAGATTTGGTTGAAGAAATTGAAGATCTGATTAAAGACGCTTTAGACGAACTTTAAAAACATGAAATGGCTAAAGAAACTGTTTAGCACACATAGAGAATTTACTGGCAGCTTTATCGAGACTGACGAGGCGTTGTTGGAACTCATTGCTTCAAACCAAGTAGCTGCTGCTGAGTATGGTGAGTTCAAGAAACGGATATCAAAATTGTCGGATAATAATCTGATTGAGAAAGAAGCAATTCGTTCAGCTGATGCGCTTAGTGGCTACGGCATTTCAGTTTCTCCGATGGCGTTCCTCGAAGCAATCGATGATTAAAAAACGGCGGATTCCAAAAGAATCCGCCGTTTTTAAACCTCAGGTTTACGTTCTCGCTCTTTAAATTCAAAGCCCCGAAGTTTTTTGTGGTTTTTTAAGAACGTGAATAAACCAGAGGAGTTGTTGGTATGCACAGAAATTTTTTGACTACCTTGACCAGATATAATCAACTCACATCCGGCAGTTGTGTGAACCATGGTGATGAACTTGCGACTGCAAGTACTTCTATTTTTGGGATCAATTTCTCCCGGCGCAATCATTTTAATATCAGGAAAGCGTTTCAAGACGGTTACTACTTCCTTTGCGGTTTCGGTTTTTGTGGTGTGACGATGGCCTCTGTTCCTAGACATAAACTATCCCTCTCATAAGACTATTTATAATAATACAATAAAATTAAGTACATGTAAATACTGTTATTAGTTAGCAAAAGGTTTGTTAAAAAAAATAAAATAAGCCAATCGGATTAGTCTGACTGGCTTATTATTGTGTGAGTATAGCAAGTGTTATCTTACCTCATCAATGCTATGAATGATTTTATGAGCCAAGCCGTATTTAATTGCTTCACTGGGACTCAAATAGGTAGATTCTTCCATGAACTTACTAACCAGTACTGGTGAAATTTTCCCACCAGAAGCTTCTACTAGGATATCTACAATACGGTCTCTTTCGTTGTCTAGGATTGCATAAGTATCCCTCACCTCAACAAAATGATTAGAGTTTGAATCTTTTATTGACACATTATGCAAGAAGAGACGAGAGTGAGGCAACATGTAGCGCTTGCCTCCAGATAGATAGACTGTTACTGCCGAAGATGCAACCGTACCGGTAGCAATAGTGATGAATTTCTTTCGGTCACCATAAAATCCTACTAAATCATAAAAGCTTGCTGCTGCGCTGGTACTACCTCCTGAACTGTTTATCAGCAAACTCACTTCTTTACCTTCTAGGTAGCAATTAAATGGAAATTCCACAAAACTTTGAGCTAGATTCACAGACAAAGAACCAGTAAGAGTTTGTAGTAAAGGCCTCTTGTCACAGGGATTTTCCTCATTACCCGTATCACTTGTGATTATGTTGACTGAAATATCTTTTTTAGACAGGTTCTCGATATTGGTATTAGCTTCGACAATCGGAGGATTGGATTCAGAATCTGTACTAAAAAGCACTAAAGAGGTGAATAGAATAACAGCACCAGTTGTCAGGATTAGAAAAAACAGTTTTTTCATAATTTGACCCTCCCGAGTCATTTAGAAAATTAAAGGTACTACTTTTAGTGTATACCACCATTTTTGAAAAAATTAGTCAAACAAAAAAGCCGGAAGCGTTACGCTTCCGGGCCTATGTCTAGCTTTTAACAGCCACATTCACAGCAGGGATGGGGATCGTGATATAAATCAAATTTCTCCACATCAGTGGGTAATTTTACTTCTCGCTCGGTGACTAGATAATCAAGAATCTCGAGAACAATTTTATTGGGATGATATCTTGTAATGTAGTCCTCTGTTGTTTCTGTTTTATCCAGTTTGGATTCCACGTATGAAATCTGATGCTTATTTAAAGCTTTAGACCAGATAGCGTATGCCAACGCATGTTTCGACGATACCGTATAAGGGGTCCAGCCGCTTAAGAGTTCTTGAAAAGAGTACAATCCCAGGTGTCTGAGATTTCTATCAATTTGATGTACAAGCTCTTCTTTGGTTAGGTCACCTTCTTCCAAAAGGAGTCTGGTTACTCTGGCTTTACTATTAGTCCAGCCAATAATAATACCCATATACGGTCCTACTTTTTCGGTGTGACGTAAGATGTATCGCTTCACATCTTCAATTTTCTGCCTGTCCATTGGTTTGCCTCCGACGATTTGTGGAAAGTACTTTCTGTATGAATTTTAGTATCTAAAGATTATTATGTCAACCAATGGATATATCATTGACTTTTTGGGTTATTTTAGGTATTCTCATGCCGTTCCAACCTCAAGTGTGTTGTGCTATCTAGCAATACACGAAAGATGAAAGAACGAAGTGAGTGAACACTAGAGTAGTTTGGCCGTTACCGGACTATTCAAGGAAATCACAAGCCGCCACTGACAGTGCTTTGCACTAACTACAAGCGGTATTTATCAACTAAATAAAAGACTACAAACAGCGAATTTCTTGATTCGTTGCTAAGGTAGTTTTGCAAACAAGAGCTGGCTAGTCTGGATGAAATACGAGAAGGCTAGAATTTTTTCTAGAAGCGGTACAGGCGTACCGTGACGACGAAAAAATTCGTACCGACGAAGTAGTTCGCCAGAATAGACCTGCTCGTACGAATATGTCTAGATCGTTATATAAAGGACCTTTCGTAGACGAAAAGCTACTTAAGAAAATCGCCGGAAAGAAACCCGGAGAAGGTGGTGTCATCAAGACTTGGGCTCGAGGCTCAGTGATTTCTCCAGAAATGGTAGGTTTCACATTTGGTGTACACAACGGACGCGACCACATCGAAGTATTGGTTGCAGAGGAAATGGTAGGACATAAGTTTGGTGAATTTTCACCAACTAAGAAGTTCCACCGACACGGAGGTAAGATGCAAAAAGAACTAGAACAGAAGAAGAAAGAAGCTGAAATCGCCGCTGCTAAAGCTGCGAAAGCGTAATAGTCAAAATTATGAAAGCAATTCTAAAAAACTATCGCCAGTCACCACGTAAGGTTCGCCTGATTGCTGACTTAGTGCGAGGAAAGAAGGCTAACGAAGCTTTGACTACACTTGCGTTCGTAGATAAGCGAGCCTCAGAACCTTTTGCCAAAGTGATCAAATCAGCGGTTGCTAATGCAAAAGATCAAGGAAAAGACGTAGAAAAGCTGTTCATCAAAACTGTACAGGTGAACAAAGCACCTACATTTAAGCGATTTATGCCACGAGCTCGTGGTTCAGCATCGCGTATTAACAAGCGTAACAGCCATATCTCAGTTGAGCTCGGCGAGAAAAAATAGATATGACACACGTAGCACATCCATATATTCAACGGATAGGTGTAAACCGAGACTGGAAGAGTCGTTGGTTTACTGCTAGTCCAGCTAAGTTTCGTGAATACATTCGTGTTGATGCGGCACTCCGAAAGATGCTTAATAAGCGTCTAAAAGGTATGTCAGTCGACGCTGTAGAAATCGAACGAAGCGAAAAAGATATCCGTATTATTATCAAAACTGCCCGTCCAGGTCTTATTATCGGACGAAGCGGTGAAGGTATTAATCAACTTAAAAAGGACATCGACCTTTTCTTGCGTAAGCAAAAAATGACAGACAAGCCAGAAATAAAAGTTGATGTTGAAGAAATCCGTTCTCCAGAAACCTCAGCTCGCGTAGTTGGGCAAATGGTGGCTGAAGGACTAGAAAAGCGCATGACTTTCCGTCGAGTAATGAAGCAAACAGCAGAGAAAGTTATGGCTAATCGCGATGTAGAAGGAGTACGTATTATTCTTTCTGGTCGTCTGGGAGGTGCCGACATGGCCCGAAAAGAAGAAATCAAAAAGGGTCGAGTACCTCTACAAACCTTACGAGCAGACATTGATTTTGCTCGAGTGGAAGCTAATCTGCCATACGGTGTAATCGGAATTAAGATTTGGATTTACCGCGGGGATGTATT
>JAGQMC010000006.1 GCA_020428815.1 Candidatus Kaiserbacteria bacterium | reverse complement strand
CATTTACTCATGTATAATAATTACAATGACAATTCCAACTGGTGGTAAGTTTGTAATACCAGAAGTAGTAGTAACTCAATTTCATTTACGTGAAGGTGATATAGTGTCTGACTTTGGTGCTGGAAGCGGTTTTTTCCTGCCAGCATTATCACAAGTGGTTGGTGAAAGTGGAAAGGTTTACGCTTGTGAAATTCAAAGAGCATTGGTAGACAAAATTGGCGATACTGTTTTATCAGAACAATTATCCAATGTGCACCCACTCTGGTGTGATTTAGAAGAAGTTAACGGCATTAAGATTGCTAATGAGGAATTAGATGTGGCAATTTTAATTAACACATTATTTCAGATTGAAGATAAAGATACTGCCGTACAAGAGATGGGGCGTACTCTAAGAAAGGGAGGTAAGTTTTTTGTGGTTGACTGGACTGAGTCTTTTGCAGGTATGGGTCCAATGCCAGACAATGTCATTCAGGCCAATGAGACAGAAGTTCTGTTTGAGCGAAATGGCTTTGTGTTAGAGCGAGATTTCCCAGCTGGTGATCATCATTACGGTTTAGCTTTTAGAAAGATATGAAATTAAGACCTTTTGAACTAGCATTAGTGATTATTTTTGGTGGTATGGCTTTACTGTCGGTGATTTTACTGTCAGCTTTTAGTCCGAAAAATGAAGGTGAGTTGGCCTTATCAGGTGTAAATTCACCTGTCACTATTTGGGGGACTTTTCCGCAGACTGCCGTTGATGGGGTGTTGAGCGTCTTGGCTGAAGCTGATGAGTCATACGAACTGATTTCTTACCGCCAGTATTCACCAGAAAATTTTGATAACAACTTAGTCAATGCGCTGGCGGACGGAGCTGGTCCAGATTTAATTTTAGTGTCACAGGAGAAGTTGGTAGAAATGCGGAGACGTATCCAACCAATATCTTATGATTCTTTTCCGTTGCGCGACATTAAGAATCGCTATCTGGAGGGGGCGGAAATTTTTGCTTTAAACGATGGTTTATATGGTTATCCGGTTGCAGTTGATCCGATAATGATGTACTGGAATCGTGACATTCTAACGACTGCTGGTTTTCTTGAACCGCCAAGCACTTGGGAACAGTTGATAAATTCGTTCTTGCCAAGTTTGGTGGTGCGTGACAATAATCGCACTATTAAGCGACCAGTTGTAGCGATGGGAGAGTACAACAATGTAAAAAACGCCTTTAGTGTGGTGTCACTCTTACTACTGCAAAGTGGCACGACGGGAGTGGAGATTGATGATGTCGGTAAATATCAAGTCAAACTAAGGGTGGCTGAAGGTGGGGGACCTGATCCTTTGCAAACTACGATCGATTTTTATACTCGCTTTAATAAACCAAGTAACGCTTTATATTCTTGGAACCGTTCATTTAGTAGCGACCAGCAGGAGTTTACGGCTGGTAATTTAGCCTTTTACTTTGGTTTTGGTAGCGAAGGGAGAGTGTTAGAAAGAATGAACCCAAATCTAAACTTTGATATCGCAGAAGTGCCACAAGGAGCTAGCGATACTGTTCGTCGTACTTATGGCAAAATTTATGCTTTGTCTCTTCTCAACTCTTCCCAAAACCGCGGTTCAGCGATTGCAGCTATGAACGCTCTCGTAGCCACTAATGTAGTAGAAGCACTAAGTGAAAAAGCTAATATGGCTCCTGCTTATCGTTCTTCAGTATCGGCAGGCAGTAATGATGTGTATGGTCGAGTTGTTTATCGTTCAGCTCCGGTAGCTCTTGGTTGGCTGAATCCTGATAAATCAGCCTCGGATGAAATTTTTTCAACCATGGTTGGTGATGTGAGTGAAAACCGTCGGAATGTTGCTGGGGCAGCAACTGACGCTGTTGAGAAGTTAGGCTACGAATATAGGTAATTGTATGTCAAAACACTTTTTATTCTTTTCAATCTACTTGACTCTCTTGTGGCCAACTGGATGGCTCCTGGCTCCACCGACTGCACAGGCACAAGACGCCACCATTAACTTTACTGTCCAGTCTGTCATCAGTCCGACTTCAATCGAGGGGATACTATCATCTCTCCTGCGTATCTTTATTACTATTGCTACTCCTGTGGTGGTGTTGTTTATTATCTACGCGGGATTTTTATACGTGACTGCGCGTGGTAATGAGGAGCAAACAAAAAAGGCTACAACAGCTCTAACTTACGCTATTATTGGTGGAGTGCTTATCTTAGGAGCGGTGGCGTTAGGAGAAATCATTGCGAACATAGTAGAATCATTTAAGGCCTGATAGATATGGATACTTTTGATAACCCACTAGTATTTAATGGAGATTACGCAATCGTCCAGTTACTGTCTGCAATTTTGCAGGTGTTTATGATTATTTCCACTCCGGTAGTGATTTTTTTTCTTATCTATGCTGGTTTCATGTATGTCACTGGTCGAGGTAATCCAGAAAAAATCAAAGCTGCTTCACGTGCGCTCTTGTATGGAATCATTGGCGGAGTGGTTATTCTTGGTTCTATGGCCATTGTGAAGATTGTTGATAACATCGTTAGTAATTTTTAATTATATTTATGCCTACACCAACCACCTACGGAGAATTAGTAGAATTTGTGCTTGATCTGATAAATATCATCATTCCCACTTTGTTGGTAGTAATTTTCGTTTACTTTATTTGGAAAATGGTTGATGCGTGGGTGCTACACGCCGGAGATGAAACCAAGCGCACTGAAGGTCGGAGTTATGCTGTAGTAGCGGTTATTATTTTTGTGGTAATGGTTAGTGTGTGGGGGATAGTAGCTATGTTAAAACAATCTATTTTTGGATAAAACCTGACTTTGAGTCAGGTTTTATCTGTTCCGAGCGGTAGTCAAGGACGCTCGATGTGAGGAGCTTGCGACGAACCAGAGCGAGGAGGGACCCAGGTTTGTATACGGCACTTCTGCCACGTGATTTGATTTTACTTTTATTTTTTTGAGTCAGGTTTTATCTGTCCTACATGGTCCCTTTACATTTACAAATATTAAGGTACAGTTTAGGTATAATTAATAAAATTTGTTATGAAAAAGCTAATTACCAGTTTTTCTTTTGGTTCTCTACTATTGTTACCAGTGATGGCTTCAGCCCAGATCGTTGATTCTGGCAATGCCGGGCCGTTTGAAGATTTACTTATAAATATCGTTACTTTTATTAACGATATCCTGATTCCTTTCATTATCGCCATTGGTTTCTTGGTGTTTGTCTGGGGGATTTTCCTTTACTTCATTATGGGTGGTGCTGATGAGGAAAAACGACAAAAAGGCCGTAGTTTGATGATTTGGGCAACTATTGGTTTTGTGGCTATCATTATTTTCTTTGGGGTGATTAACCTTCTAACTCAAAGTATTGGTTTACAAGGAGAAACTCTTCGAAATATTCCTGAAGTACCAGAACCTTAGGTGATAAGTTTATCCACTTACCTTAGTTATAGCCGGCTGTGCGCCGGCTATAATATTATTAACGTTATAACGTTAATAGCTTTAAATAATTCATATGAAAAAAATTGGTTTTTTAACAGGCAGCGCTAGTATATTGGCCTTGCCAATGGTAGCGTCTGCACAGTTGGCAAATAGTGGTGACGGAGGTGCTTTTCAAGATCTGTTGGAGAATATTGTCGACTTCACTAACGATATCCTGATTCCTTTCATTATCGCCATTGGTTTCTTGGTGTTTGTTTGGGGTATGTTCCGTTACTTTATTGCTGGTGGAGCCAATGATGAAGCTAAACAAAGTGGAAAGAGTCTGATGATTTGGGCTACGCTTGGTTTTGTTTTAATCATTGTCTTCTGGGGAGTAATTAACTTGATTGCCAGCAGTACCGGTCTTGAAGGGGATAACATTGATGATATTCCAACTGCTGATGTGTTTGGTGCTTAATTAAGTTAAGCTGAATAAAAACCGCCCTCGTGAGGGCGGTTTTTGTATAACAAATAGATTGTTTATTAGTTCATGCTAGAATTTAAGCATGTTTCCGAAAATTGTTGCGGCCCAAGAAGGTACACAAATTGCGGCTCAAGAAGCTGCCAGTTTTGTTGAGACCTTCAATCAAGTGATATTGTTTCCAACCATTGCTTTGCTGACTGGGGTAGCTCTTCTGGTGTTTATCTGGGGTTGTTTTGAATATTTTATTAATGCCGCTAACCCAGCTGGCCGAGAGAAGGGGGTAAAACATATTACTTGGGGCATTATTGGTTTGGTGATTATGGTGTCGGCTTACAGTATTTTAGCTTTGTTTGCCCGATCAGTTGGTCTTGATGATGAGCTCAATTGTACCAGTAACCCAACCGCCAGCGGTTGTGCTGATGTGTTTGTTATCCCAAGTTCTGGTGGTCAAACTGGCGGAAATAGCGGCGGCCAGACCGGGGGTAACTCTGGTGGTCAAACTGGCGGAAATAGTGGCGGGTGATATTTTTTCTGTTTATTTAGATACAAAAAAGCCGAGTATTCACTCGGCTTTCGTAAAGAGCAATGGACTTACTGTGGAGTCCAAGTTAGAGACATTGCGTCGCCAGCGTAGCTGTTGATTTTTGCACAATAACGCACGGCATCAAAACTCCCGTTTAAGTTTTTATGCGAGAACTCTTTCCAGATACCGTTTTCTCGCCACTGAGCTTTAACCACTCGCATGTTCCAACCAGACGTAATATTCCATCCAACTGGGATACTTATTTTATTTGACCAAATCCCAGTTTGACAAGCAGGAACAGTAATATTGACTGGAACGCCAACTGGAATTACTGTACCAGGTCTTTTTGTTTCTGGTATGGGTGCCTGAGAAGACGTTTGTTTTACCTCCTTGTCCTCTGAATCAGAGCTCCACCAATCAGATACCATTGCCGGCCACGCACTTGGGGTCAATCTTGTTGCAACTTCGTGCGTAATCGGAAGCAGTTTAGTGCCATTATCCGAGAAGCATTTGTCGTAGGTTGCATAATTATACCCCTTGTGTGCGGTACCTGCAGGACGACATTCAACTGGTGTAAACTTTTTATCAATTTTACCGGTTGAAGGGTCGTACATATGCAGGGGTTCTCCAGTTACTGGGTTGAATGCTCCACCAGGCAGATTGCCAAATGTAAGCCAAACAAATCCAGAAACTATTGTTACCCCAGCGGCAGCATAGAACAACCACTTGGATGCTCTCGGCTTATCCTTAAGCGCATGCCATCCTCCGAAGAGGACGGCAATGAACAGAAAGGTTATCGCTGCACCATACTGATTTATAGCTATGTCATTTGCAGCGTTTTCCAGGTTTAACAGCTGCCCAACTTTATCAACTATGAAGCTGATAAAGCTGCTGGCGAGAGTGGTAATAATTGCAACCACTACCCAAAATGATGGTTTCCCCCAAGGCAGGGATGTTAACTTGTTCGTCATTTTTTGCCTCCAATTTCAGATGCGCCCGCTACTGCAGCGCTAGTTAACTTATTTCCGCCAGGGGTCATGACGATGCGAATGTTGCCATTCTTGTCGTCTTGAGCCGCAGCAATTACAGTTGCTAGTTCGTACCCAGGGTTGTTTACCTCATCCTCCGTTGGCATTAACTTCTTACGTACCATTTTCATGGTTTCGGCACTAAAGAGTTGCGAGATATTTTCGTCCTCTTCCGCTGAAGCGCGCTCTGCAGCTTGCTTAACAGCATCAGAAAACTCTATATCAGCAAACCTCACACCGTCCAAGCGGCAGCCAATTTCTTTCAACACATCGTTGATGGGGTTATCAACCCGGATTTCATAGACGCGTACGCTACCTCCCTTTATCTTCACAGCGTTACACATATCTTCATCCATCTGTTCTGAGTCATAGATGCGTTTGGTTAAGCGCTCAACAGCCTTTTCTTCAGAATCATCTTTTCCACGTAGTGTTTCAAATACTGGGAAGCCTGATTTGTCACGTACCATGGAACCTATCTTTACACCCGGCAATGCTTTACCGATAAAGCAGGTGTACATAGGGTTACCTTCCAGTAGGTACTTCAGACTGCTGTGTAACTTCGGTACGTCAGTATCGACGAACTTGGTTACCAGTTCACGGAATTCCTGCCTAGCCTTGTCGCCAAGGTTTCGGGCCGGGTCGTCCGTGTCTAGTACTTTTTGCGGATTGAAGATCCTGAGGATTAGTGTCAGTGCGCCACTGATTTCAGCGTTGTTCTTGGCTGGAGCTGACATGTAAGTACGATCCCTTGACTTCATTTCGGCGTCTGGACTATTCCAGACGGGAAAAGGGATTGTATCCATCTTCAGCAAACCATTTTCGTCAGTGAAGGGCTCAGACACCTTACTGATAGTACTGAATCTCAACTTAGTCCCTCGCCAACTGTATATACTAGACTTCAGGTAAATACCTAGCGGTATACCAAGCCAAGCTACTTGAACAGCAAACTTTGTCGGTTTTACTACCAAGACAGTCTCGTCTTTGGTATCTTCCATAGCAAACAGGGCAGTGAAAAGTGCGGCCAGAAGACCACACTCAAGCCACCCGATAGGACTACTGGTGAGTGACAATAATTGAACAACCAGAAATTCGATTGTTTTTATTACTACTGCAAAAAGTATACCGGCTGTTAAGCTGGCCAAAGGTCTAACTACCAGATTCCAGGACAAGGCGTTGAAATACCACCCCGCTCTTTCGTCTGTTAGTTGACCTTCGCTGATTGAAGTTGAGCCAGTTCGCTTGAACGGGTTCGATGATTGAATATCCATACATTGTCTCCAATTTCAAAGATCAGGTGGCACTTTGCCACATATAATTTAAGGGTGGGGAACTACTTCCTCACCCGTCCTGTTTTTAATAATAGCATAAAATAGACTAAAAGTCAAGCAAAAAGGGTAGGAAAGAGGCTTGTTTTAAGCCGTATCATGAATGTTTTGTGCTTAATAGGTTAATTTTTAAATTAACCCCCCCAGACTTTTTTATTGGTAAGCTACAACGTATTAATCTAAATCTTATCATATATGATAAGATTATGTACCTTGTAGATACTGATTATAGTCGGATATTAGGTTTTTAAAATTTGGTGTGTGAGTTGTGACAAAATCTTTTAATTAAGGTATGATTTTGTCCTATGAATGTTGCAACTCAAGTTAAACCCCATCGTGATTTACGCAGTCGAACACAAAAACGCGCTGACGCTGCGGCAGATACTCGGCCACGTATAACCTTGTCTTTTTATCGGTATGTAAACATCAGTAATCCTGAAGTGTTTCGACAACGATTGCTGGATAAGTGGTCAGCTTTGGATTGCCTCGGTCGGATTTACGTAGCTAAGGAAGGCATTAATGCTCAAATGAACGTACCTAAAATGTACTGGGATCAGTTTGATGCTTGGGTGCAATCTCAGACAGAATTGGCGGGTATACCATATAAAATTGCTGTTGAAGAGGGTGAGATCCCGTCATTCTTTAAACTGACTATTAAAGTTCGTGATAAAGTAGTGGCTGATGGACTGGATGATGCTACCTTTGATGTCACTAATACTGGTGACTATCTAACAGCCGCAGAGATGAACGAATACATTGATGATCCTGAAGCGGTTATCTTTGATATGCGCAACAACTATGAGTCTGAAGTGGGTCACTTTGAGAATGCTATTACACCAGATGACTTTGTAACTTTTCGCGATGAGCTTAAACGCACGCCAGAATTACTCAAGATTCACAAGAACAAAAAGATGGCTATCTACTGTACAGGTGGTATTCGCTGTGAGAAAGCTAGTGCGTGGCTCAAACACAATGGCTTTAAGGATGTTAAGCACCTCAAGGGTGGTATCATCGACTATAAACGACAAGTGGAAGAACAAGGACTTGAAAATAAGTTCAAGGGCAAGAACTTTGTGTTTGATGAACGACTTGGCGAGCGGATTAGTGATGAGATAATCTCTACTTGTCATTTGTGTCGTCAAGCTAAGTGTGATACACACCATCACTGCAAGAATCAAATCTGCCACACACTTTTTATTGGTTGCGATGACTGTCTAGAGAAGCGAAGGGGGTATTGTTCATGGCGGTGTGAGCAAATCGACAAGCTGCCTGAAAAACTAAAAAAGCGTTATGCTAAATACTACAATCAGTACATTAGAAAGCGTAAGAATTTTAATA
This sequence comes from Candidatus Kaiserbacteria bacterium, assembly GCA_020428815.1. GTDB lineage: Bacteria > Patescibacteriota > Minisyncoccia > Phycocordibacterales > UBA918 > OLB19. The sequence goes on along the minus strand of JAGQMC010000006.1, from coordinate 2,198 downwards.
AGACTAAATTGGCATAGAAAAAACCGGCCGAAGGCCGGTTTATGTCGAGGACTTGGTCACCTTAACATCAATATTTTGTTCGCTAGCTTCAAAATATTGTGTTACGCGACCCCGACGCTCAAATCGTTCTCACTTCGCTCCGTGCGATATATTCGCTTTTTTCAAGTCCTCTCCTGCGCACCGTTAAAAAACACATCAGTCAAAGACTGATGTGTTTTTTATTTACGGTGCGCAGGAGAGGACTTGAACCTCCACGGATTGCTCCACTAGTGCCTAAAACTAGCGCGTCTACCAATTTCGCCACCTGCGCAAACGAATTCTGTATGAATTTGTGACCGAGAGTATAGCAAAAAGTGTTGGATTATGCTAGTGAGATGAAATGAGATAATTGACAACACTATGTAAATGGTTACAATCCCTAGTTAGTTTCGTGTTGTTTATGGTTCTTTAGCAACTTAATCAATCACAAGGCCTAGGAGTCTATTATGAATGCTTTTGAAGAAGTTTTTGAGGTGCCAGTTGAGGGGGAAGTTTTGAAAGTAAACAGAAGTCAATTGGTGCTTCTGCATGCTATGGTATATGTCACTGAACAAAAGAGTGTTGATAGAATGGCTTCTGGTTTCCATGTGGCACAAGTTAGACAGTACTTGGAGGACATTAAGGAAATTGAATCCTGTGATGGATTCAGTCAAGAAGACCTCGGAGCGGTTAATGAGCGTATATTAGGAGACATACTTCAGATTCCTAGTGAAGATGATATTGTCTTGGTTAAAGGAGGCGGGAGACTAATCCTTTGTCACAGAAAATATTTGTGTTCAGACAAGCTTCCGCCCATACCTTCTCTAATGGATATCAATGTCGAAGATGTCACTATTCCTGATTTGTCAGGCGTTGAGAAGTTTGTGCCGAGTAAAGATAATCTTCATACAATAGCTCTACTAGCTATGTCTTTTAAGGCTTTGCGTGAGTCTAAAGATGAGCCAGTTAAGCTTATCGACTTTGCTCAAAGTCTAAAAGATCAGAAAGACTTCGCACGCTTTCTGAAAGGTAAGAGTGGTCGTCCTCTTGTGATGTGTGTTGGTAAATGGATTACCAGTCTCACGTCTTTCAATAGACCTTTGGTTGTTTACGATAAATCCTTACTCAGTTCGATCACTCGGGAGGGTGTCGTAACTTTACTGTCAGGAGAGGTTTCTGATAATCTGCAAAGAATAAGTACTAGAAAGTCTAAGGAAAACAAGAAATTGTCATCTCTATCTCTGGCCGAGAGAGCTAATAAAATCAAGGAGGAAATTGAAAAGCACGAAGAGGCGATACGTAATTTAAAGCTAGACTTAGCCGATCTGTATTGCGTGAGGCAGCGCGAGCTTGATGAGCAGGCTTCGAAATTGGAACAGCAAGCTGCTGAAGTGAGGGAGAAAGCCACCCTTTTAAAAAGAGTCACTCAAAATATGAAGGAAAGTGGTTCGTCTGGGTTGCCACATCTTGATAGTTAAGTTTTACTATCAAATTAAACAGCCGGAGGTTGAACCTCCGGCTGTTATTAATTTGTCCGCCTTCTAGGGCTCGAACCTAGGACCGTCTGCTTAAGAGGCAGCTGCTCTACCAACTGAGCTAAAGGCGGATATGTTTAAATCGTGCGCATGAGTTTACAATAAATGTGCTGATATTTCAAGATATTAGCCTAGGTCGGGAATTGAAACTTTGGTGGACGCAGGTTACTAAGTGTTCTCACCAGTTCCACTGGCTGCGAGCACTAAGTACCTGCTGTCCCAGCTCGTCTATTTTCTCCCTAGTGAAGGGGATAAAATTATGGCTCCGCTTCACACGCAAGTCCGAAAGCAAAGAAGTTTGCTTTCTAAATGAAAACACTTCTTTAAAAAAGAAGTGTTTTCATTTACTTGTGTGTGCCCAGGGCGGGAATTGAACCCGCACGCCGTTTGAAAGGCAAGGGATTTTAAGTCCCTCGTGTCTACCGATTCCACCACCTGGGCATGTATTGATTATTGCTTGACAGCAAAATTGGTAAGTAATTTACGGGACTTAAAGTCCCTGTTCGAAAGTCTCCCAGACTATCTCACCTACCGATTCCACCACCTGGGCATGTATTGATTATTGCTTGACAGCAAAATTGGTAAGTAATTTACGGGACTTAAAGTCCCTGTTCGAAAGTCTCCCAGACTATCTCACCTACCGAT
>JAGQMC010000059.1 GCA_020428815.1 Candidatus Kaiserbacteria bacterium | reverse complement strand
ATAGTGTCGGGGCCGTTGCCGTTGGCAGCTCTCGCCAGGAGTCGAACGGCGGAGCCGGTATACAAGACGACGAACTTGTGAGGAGGGCTTGTCGGCGAGCCGTGTCCCGCGGCACCACGTACTTTTGCGAATACTTGGAGCAAAATATGTTGGTGACCGTCAGGACGACTTCTGTCCCTAGTGTCGGGGCCGTTGCTGTTGGTAGCTCTCGCTAGGAGTCGAACGGGATTGGGATTATGTGATATCCTAATTTAATGAAACGAATGGGGATTGATTATGGTTCTAAAAAAATAGGCATTGCTATGACAGATGAGGCGGGAGTGATGGCTTTTCCTAAAGAAGTAGTACCAAATGATAAGAATTTTTTTACTTACCTAAGCAAGCAGATTAGTGATGAACAGATAAGAGAGATTGTGATCGGTCACTCTCTTAATAATGATGGAGAACCAAATCAGATTCACTCCGCAGTAGAGGACTTGATGATGACTATTACCTTACATTTGGGTCTGCCAGTACACTTAGAACCAGAACAATATTCAACCCAGCAGGCCGCTCAAGTTCAAGGCAAACATAAATTAATTGATGCTTCAGCCGCTGCTCTAATCCTAGATAGTTACATAACCAAACAAAATAACCATGATTAATTACGACGACTTTGCCAAATTAGATATCAGAATTGGCACCATCAAACAAGTGGAAGTAGTGGAAGGGGCCGATCGACTACTCAAACTAACTATTGATGTAGGAGAAGAGGATAATCGGCAAGTCGTATCGGGTATTCGTGAGTACTTTGAAGATATTGAGTTGCTGGTGGGAAAACAGTGTCCATTTTTAACTAATCTGGAACCCAGAACTATTAGGGGCTTGGAGAGCCAAGGAATGATACTGGCGGTGGGAAATAGTGACTTATTTGCTATGTTGCATCCAGACAAAGAATTACCAGCCGGAACCAAAGTGAATTAGTCATGACTAATAAAATCGAAGAAAAACTTGAGGCCGGGGTAGAGCGTGTGCTTAAGACTAATACCGTGAAGGGTGCGGTTGAGGTGCTGCGTTCAAAGTCGGGCACTGGTTTTATCTTTGCTGTTTCTTTCTTAGAATCTTCACTTCCTTTACCAATTCTCACCGATCCGTTTTTGGTAGCAGCCATATTGGTAGAGCGGAAAAATGCCGTGAGATTAATACTAGCTACTACAATTGCGTCTGTCATGGGCGGACTCTTTGCCTATTTTGCAGCTGCTTTTTTTATTGATGTGATACTTGGCTGGCTGTCGGTCGGGATGGTGAATGAATTTAATCATTTGGTTAATGGTAATAACTCTAGTACTTTCATGTTGACTTTGGTTGGCGCGGTGACGCCGGTGCCGTACACCATTGCGGCTTGGGTGGTGGCCGTGTTGCAGGGAAGTGTCTGGACTTTTATTTTGGCCTCTTTTTTGGGTCGAGGCTTCCGTTATTTAGTAGTGGGTTGGTGTACTTATCAGTTTGGTCCAACCGCTATGCACTATGCCAAAAAGTATATTGGCATTACCTCAATTATCCTTTTTATTCTCGCGGCACTGTTTGTTTGGTTGAAGATGTGAGTTGTCTTGTCGAAACATAGGCCACAACAGCGTATACTAGAAGGGCAATATGTCGTCCTTTGCTAAATTTGTTCCACCACCGACCTTTCTTACCATGCCATGTGTAGGGGTGGATATTTCTGATACATCTCTCAAATATATGTCTTTTGTTGCCGAGACAAACATGGACGGTAGTAAAAAAATCAAACAATGGGGAGATATTGATATTCCGACTGGGGTGGTACAACGGGGACACGTAGTCGATCAAGAAAAGTTATCAGCCGTACTGCAGGAATTCAAAGCTGCGACCGGCGCCGAATTTGTACGGGTGTCTTTACCAGAAGAAAGGGCTTATTTATTTGAAACTACCATTAAAAAGGGCACACCTTTGAAAGAGATTAGAGGACTACTTGAATTTAGATTAGAAGAAAATGTTCCTATTCCATCCAAAGATGTTTTTTTTGACTATACAATTATCCCAGAAACCGAGGACACAAAATCAATCAGGGTCGCAGTGGTGGCTTACGCCAAAGAAACAATTCAGCACTACTATGATGCTTGTGTGGCAGCGGGATTACATCCGGTTTCTTTTGAAGTCGAAGCTCAGGCTATGGCCCGAGCAGTAATACCAAACGATTCAGTTGGATCCACTATGTTGGTAGATTTTGGAAAAACTAGAACTGGGATAGGGATTGTTCATAGAGGGGTGTTGCTGTATACGTCTACTATCGATGTGGGGGGTGATGCCTTGTCACAAGCTTTACGTCGAATGTTGGGGGAAGAGTTGTCAGAGCAAGAACTAACAGAACTCAAGAATACACAGGGGTTAATTAGAGGGGTAGAAAAATCAGAAGTATCAGACACGCTACTCAGTACTATTTCTGTAGTTAAGGATGAGTTAGCTACACGAATGCAGTACTGGCATTTACGAAATAATAATAGTGATGAACGGCGTATCAGCTCTATTCAGTTGACTGGTGGGAGCTCTAATCTGAAAGGCTTACCTGCTTATCTAACAGAAACACTTGGAGTAACCGCAGTGCGGGCTAATGTGTGGGAAAATTCCTTGTCATTAGAAAACACCGTGCCACCGATTGGACGCAGGTTGTCATTTGGTTACGCTACAGCGATTGGTTTGGCTATTGGAATATCAGAACAATAATTATCATGACTAACTTAATTCCACCAAGAGCAAAGAAACAATTATTGAAAGAATACTGGGTTCGGGTGGTTTCTGTATGGTTAATGCTGTGGGCGGCGGCTTTGTTGCTTGGAGCAATAGCTATTTTGCCAGTATTTATTCTGGTCAGTCACCAGGTGGTCATTCACAAAGAATCAGCCGAATTAGCCTCAGAGAAAGTAGTGAATTATGAAAATGTCGCGACTGAGCTGGTGCGAGTAAGTCAGTTGGCTAAGATTATTATTGATGAAGGAGAGGTGCCAGCTTTTTCCTACTACCTAGACTTGTTTAATCGTCTCGAAGGGTCTGGGGTAGAAATTAATCAACTAAACTTAACTAGAGAAGGGTTGGCTATTGGCTTGATACAAGTCTCGGGGATTGCTAAAGACCGGCAGTCACTAGCTTCCTTTAGAGATCGACTGTTATCACAAGAGGAGATTGTGGAAGTTGATTTGCCAATATCAAATTTGACTCTGGACAAGGATATTACTTTTAATATCACCGTTACACTAAACGACACAAACAAAATATGAGTAAAAGTACTATCAGAACATTAATAATCTCAGTTTGTCTACTGACTCTTGCAGTAGTGGTGTTTGGAGTGACAGCGTATCAAGCTAGTAATCAAGGTCATAAATTAGAAGATCAGTTAGCAGCTTTAGCTGCTAGTCGCGCGCAAGAGAATTCGTACTATCGACTACAAAATATCGCTGAAAATACAACTGATGACAGAGAAGTGGTGAGAAGTTATTTCTTGGAAAATGAAAGCAGCAGTATTGATTTTCTTAATCATCTAGAAACGTTGGCTCCTGAAATGGGTCTTAGTTTTGAAACTCGTGAGTTGAGTAAAGTGACTGAAGCTGAAACCAATAGTCATTGGATTAAAACTTCTTTTGATTTCTCTGGTTCCAAAGAGCAAATTAATAATTTCATTAAGGTGCTAGAGAATCTACCCTATACCTCAAGATTAACCAAGGTTGATTTGAAGAAAGGGGAGGGTCGCATTTGGCAGGCAGAGGTGACGATGCAAGTTAGATTATTACATTATGATGGATAAAAAATATTTCAAAAAAATAGCCAGAGATTTGTTCAAGCATAGTCGGGGTCTAAAGACGCCAACTCTGATTCATCCAGCTCGAGAATGGTTCACCGGTCTTTTTATTGCTGTCATGGTTTTTGCTGGTAGTGCCGCTTGGGGAGGCGCTACCTACTTTCATCACAAAAACCTAACCATCTCTGGGGGTGAAACACAAGAATTAGAAAAGGTTGTTTACCGAGAGAGTTTAGTTAAAGCTGCGTTAGAAGGATTTGCCAGCCGTGCAAATAAGTATGCTGAATTAACCGACCAGTCCTATGTGCCAGTTGTTGAACCAGCTCCTGAACCGGAGGTTTTAGTTGAGTCTGAAGTGGATAAAGAAGCGAATGATAATCCAGAAGACGAAGTAGGTGATATTGATTCGGTAGAGGAGGTTACCTCTGGAGATGATTTCCCAGTGGAGTCAATTGAATAGCCAATTTTTGTACTCGTGCCCCTAGTAGGAATCCGCTTCGGGCCGGGGAAGTGCTTGTAAACATCACACATCCCTTAGATTCCTAACGAAAGCAAATAAATTTGCTTTCTCGGGGACACAAACAAAAATGGCGCGCAAAGCGTGCTCATTTTTGTACTCGTGCCCCTCGATGTAGTTAGATGGAACCAGATTGTTGAGGAATTAAGAGGTTGGCTGGATTTACGTGATAGCATTTTGCTATCAAAATCATAGACATCACATTGTTTTTGTTATATTGTTCCAGATGGTTTATAACCCAAGCAGAAGGAGGCACAGATGCCTATCAAAAAGGGTACGTCCCGTCTGGCAATCTGTCTCCCTAGATTGGGACTGGTTGTCAAATTGCCACTCATTCGCCCTTGGAGCTTCTTGAAATTCTTCAAAAGCTCCGTCCTGTATTTCACTAAGGGTTATGGTTGCAGGTTCTTAAAAAACACGTTTTGGCTAGATGAAGACCACGACGTCATGGGCAACATCAGGTACACTCTGCTCAACGGCATATTCCAGAATTGGCAGGAATACTGCCTTTGGCGGAAGACCCGTTCGGTTTTCTTGGAGCCAACCTACTTCTCGCTGCTTGGACTGGTAAATGTTCAGCAGTATGGGGAAGAGTTGGATGTCTCGGCAGGCACACTCTGGTCGCAAATGCTCGTCTACTCGGAAGAATCTGTCTGGTCTAACGGTCATCATTTTTCGAACCCAGCCAATTTCAGTTACAGAGATAACTCAATCAGAATGGTTGATTATGGCGGAAGAGGTGTCAGAGAGGTCGTTGAAAAATACGGCAATGTACTCTCAGAAAACTTCGACCCCACAAAGAAACCAAGCTGGGAGACTTAAATCTCACCCCACGCAACAGAGGACACCCTTCGCTTTGCGGTGGGGTGTTTTCTGTTGGTTCCAACACATCAAAATTTCTCTCAAAATCTCAGCAATAATTTTCAAAAACTTGGAACCATAAAATCACCCTCAAGAATAAGGTTATTCTGATTATTAATATCCAATTTTCTACTTTGGTGCCCCTAGTAGGAATCGAACCCACATCAAAAGGATAGAAGCCTCTCGTTTTATCCATTAAACTATAGGGGCAAGGAATACCATAACAGATTTTT
>JAGQMC010000058.1 GCA_020428815.1 Candidatus Kaiserbacteria bacterium | reverse complement strand
CTTCGGCACCGGTCATGACTACTGGCAGCCCGTTTAAGATGTAATCAGAACATACGTAATGTAGTTCCACTCATCATGTTATTCCTCTTCAGACCTTTTGTCAAAAAACAAGAAAGGCCGGCCCCTTCTGGGCCGGCCTAGTAACCATCATTTACTCTGGCTTTCCATCTAGATTTACATCATAAAGAATGCGTTCTTGAGCAGTTGTATACTGCATGATTTCGTCATCTTTGAACCAAATTTTGATTTCTCTCTCAGCCTCTTCCGGAGATTCGGATTGGTGCACCAAGTTTCGCACTGCTCGGTTTTCGTAAGTAGCGTGCGCAAATGAATCTAATGTGTAGTCACCGCGAATAGTACCGACATCTGAAGTAGTTGGTTCGGTTGTGCCAACAATCTTAGTCACTACAGCCGTAGCCTTGTTCCCTTCTAAAACCATAGCTACAATCGGACTAGCTTGCATGTATTTAACGATAGTACGAATAATGTCTTTGCCGTACTCAATTGCCTCTTTTTCAATTTCTCGTCCTTGTGACTTTAAATCTTCGACAATCCCCTGACCTTTCTTTTCGTACCAAGCATCATCTTTGTTGTAGTGTTCAAGAAGCTGAACCTCGGTTGCCTCAAGCATCTTCATACCGCTAATCTTTAGACCAGTTTGCTCAAAGCGCTTGATAATTTCACCAACGAGACTGCGTTGTACAGCATCGGTCTTTAGTAAAACTAGTGAACGTTCTTGTTGTGGTTGTTTTGCCATATTTTAAACTTTTTTAGTCCGCGCATTGTAACAAAACGCGTTAAAAATAACCAGTAAACAAGTTGCTGATAAAAAAATAATTAAAAAATCTTATCATATATGATAAGTTTTTAATGAATAGCAAAAAAAATTCAAGGGATTTTTCTGCCATTCTTATTATTGTAAACTCCCGCCTGTGATAATGTGCAAAATTGTGAACACTAAAAACAATATCGGGAATAGCACCAGCAACGGCAATAGATACTGTTTCTTTGAAAATTCTAGACCTTTAGGTAAAAGATTTTCCACTACTAAAAATGGCGCTGTGATAGCTGAGCCATAGAGAATGAATAGATAGGGAGCGGCAATAAATACTAGTGGATTTAAAGTAAGTAGTAGCATGGGTACGAGGAAAAGTTGCTCGGTGAGCACTCCATACAAACCACCGATAATGAAGATTGATTTTTGGGTGTATGAATATTTGGTAAGTAAATAAGTCCAAAATAAAGAGAATGGAATCCAATAGAACAAACTTATTAAAATATCTAAGACTGGATTGGGGTGAAATAAAGTACCACCACCAAACTCATTTTCACTATAGCCAGTTAGAATCGCTCCGTATTCAAACAAAAGTGAAAATCCGAGCAAAACAAAAAATACTTTTTTCTTGGTGTTACTAGTGTCACTAAGTCTAAACTTATCTTTCTTCAGTAGTAGCAGAGCAAAAGCAAAAACCATTACCATTACTCCCTGCCCCACCAAAACTAAGAAGCCAGAAGCAAGTAAAAATAGCCAAACGAGAAACCTTTTCATTTTTTTATTTTAGCAAACTACTTAGTTAGGATAACCGGGCCGTTTTCAGTTATGGCTACAGTATGCTCAAAGTGAGCACTCATACTGCCATCTACTGTATAAACACTGTAACCATCTCCTTCATCGTCAAAAACAACGTCTGGTTTTCCGATGTTTACTATCGGCTCGATGGCGTACACATGTCCGACTTCTATTAGTGGACCAGTCCCAGGCTTACCAAAATTGGGAATATTGGGCTCTTCATGAACAGAATAGCCAACACCATGACCACAAAGTACTTCCACTACCGAAAAGCCCCGTGACTCAACAAAAGTTTGAATGGCGTGACTGATGTCACCAATGTGATTACCAGCTTTGGCTTCTTTAATACCATGAGCCAGCGCTTCTTGAGTAACTGATAATAATTTTCTCATTTCATCATCAACTTCTCCAACCGGTACAGTGAGTCCCGAATCAACCATCATATCTTTGTAGCCAATAACCATATCAATGTTAACTGCATCACCTTCATGAAGTACCACTTCGGTTGAAGGAATACCATGCTGTACACAATTATTGACTGAGGTGCAAATAGCGGCTGGGTAGGGCTGGTCTGCAAACGACGGATGATAACCAAGTAAGACTGGTTCAACTCCATATTCTTCACACAACTCCATAGCTTTATCGTCTAAATCTTGAGTGGTATTACCAACTACAGCCTCTGCCGCAATACCACGCAAAATTTTGGCCAAAATTGCTCCGCCTTCTTTTAAAACCTCTATTTCAGCTGGTGATTTTTTAGTAATCATAATGATTGGCAGTATACCTTCACTAAATGTAAGAAACAAGCTAAATCGTATATATTCAAACCCCTTGCCCGCAAATCACAGGTTATTTTCCAGGCAAATTAATTTTGAATAAATTTTAAAATAACATAAAACATTCTTATCATATATGATAAGAATGTTTTATTTATCATTAGCCTCTATTTGTTTAGCGATAGCAAAATAATCAGGAGCGACATGTTCTACAGCAGACTCACACCAAAGAACACCCTTCCTATTTTGTAATCGGTTTAATTTAAACCTAGTGCCTGTAAAATTTG
>JAGQMC010000057.1 GCA_020428815.1 Candidatus Kaiserbacteria bacterium | reverse complement strand
GTCAAGTCAGGGGAGTCGGAAGTACCCGAAGTTCGTCCTAGCGGCGACCTACGGTAAATTCGATAACAAGGACTAAGTCGTAACAAGGCACGGCTAGCGGAAGCTGGTCGTGGATTAATTCCAATTGGACACGTTGTGGTCACTCTGGTAACAGAGCGACAACTCGCAACTAATTGGTCGGTATTATGTGCCTCAATTGAGCACATAATGAGATATGATACTTAATCTCTGAATTGGTATCAGACACTAGGGAAAGACCAGACCATTAAGGATAGGACAAAAGAGCGCATCTCAATACTATAAAAAAGAGCCGGCAGTATAATACTGCCGGCTCTTTTTTATTTTTTATCCAACTTCAGTTTTAGAGACGTAGTCTGAACGTACGGGCTCCTTTCCTTCGAGACCTATCATGTCAGCAAACATGTTAACGATGCCCCAAAATATGATAATTAAAACAAAAGCAGTGATGCCATAGATTGCTTGAGCTTTGGCTTTATCGCGATCATCTTTGTTAGCGCCACCGAGGATAAAATACCGGAATACATTAAAAACAAAAAACAGAAAAGCTACCGCCATCAGGAAGGGGATGATGATGTTGGAAAAAAACTTACCAATATTTCGAACTAAAGTATGAACGGTCTGAGCGTGTGTGACAATTGGGAGCAATATTAAGGTGGTGCTGATTAGTATTTTCTTCATGTACATATTATATATGTTTGATTAGCTAGTTCTTCTGGTTTACCCATTGACATTAGTATTTATATACATATAATGTTGGCTCGCACATGGGGCGTAATTTTCATTTCTGACTAAGGAGTTAGGGGACAAATGAGGTACTTTTTGAAACGAAACAAAACCAGGGTCTTAGAAATAGCCTTCTTACTATTGATGATCTGGGCTTATCTTGAGCCCATCGCACAGTAAGTAACTAGAGTTTCAGATGAGACCATAAGGGCGGCCGAGCAACTGGCCGCTTTTTTGTGTCTAAACCTTCCATATTTATTAAAAATTTGTTATAGTTCTGGCCACATTTGAGGAGCTTATATAGAATCCTTTGTCCGGGCATAGCTCAGTTGGCTAGAGCGTTCGACTGATACTCGAAAGGTCCTAGGTTCAAATCCTAGTGCCCGGACAAAGGATTTTATTGTTTCCAGGCGAGTTGAAATTTCTGAACAGTTTCAGAAATTTCCCGTCCACGCAGTGGCCAGTCGATGCTGAGTTTACGAAGCAGGCTGGAGGCTTGGCTAGAATCTAGGTTCACCGGCTTACAGCCGCAGTACACCTTGTCAGTATTTTGTTCGTAAACTCCAAAATACTAGGCAAGGTCTTGCGAAGGTCTCCCAGACCTTCTCACCTTGAGCCCGGACAAATTACGCAAACAAAAAATACCTAGAAAAGTTAAGGTGAATTTTCTGAAAGAAAAGAGAATATGCCCTGGGGTGCTTGCGCGGTGCTCCCAGCACCACTCACTCGAAAGGTCTTAGGCTGAAATAATCTGGGAGATTATTTCAGAAGGTTGACTGCTACTTTGGAGCTTGCGAACAAAGTAGTGACAACCTGTACTGAAACTGTAAGTTTCAAATCCTAGTGCCCTCGGCAGCCCACTACAGCCAGATTATCCTCTGGGGGAGGAGTCGAATCTGACTAAGTGTCTACATAAGCAAAATATACCCCAGGGCACCCTCTCTTGATTTTTCTGAAATCAATTCACCTTGTAGTCGTCGCTCTTCTCCTCGTAATTTTGCCCGGACAAAGGATTTTATTTTTGCCCTGGCGGGTTGGATTAGTAGTGTTTTGAGTTCACGCACTAGTGCGTGAACTATTTTTTTTGTATTATGATTTTAATATGAATATTAACCAGAAGCATAAAACTCTAAAAGAATTAGCCGAAGGAGCAATCGAGCGTCTTAGGCAATTGCCGCAACCAGTGGTTCGCTTGAGTGGGCCACTTACCTCAAGCGCATATGGTTATGAAAAAAATCTCGAGCGGTTTTTAAAAGGTCAAAACGTATTACGAGATAAGGGGTACACAGTGTTCGATTATTTTGAGGGGCATGATGATGAGGAGGTGATTCAGTCATTGGATTTACCGTGGGTAGAGGTTATGAAGTACTATCACCGACCAATTATGGAAACTGGTTTAATTAGCGAATCATTTTTTCTGCCATTATGGGAGAAATCAAACGGTGCCACCCTTGAACATCAAGTATGCACAAGAGTTTGGTTTAAAAATAAGTTATTTTCCGGAAGAATGGCTTGAAGATTTGGCTGATATCTAAACAGACTATCAATCTGTCTGTCAAAGAGTAGGTTATATAATTTAGGTAATCCACACTTTTAAATATTTGAGCATTTTTTATAGAAAATATCGCTATAATGACAGCAGGAGGCAAGTCGCGTAAGCACTTGCTATTTTTTGTACCCATTTAAAAATTATCAAAAATTATTATCATGTCTAAAAAAACCATTATTAGTGTTGTGGTGTTCATCTTTACCACGGTGACTCTTTATTCGCCACTGTTTTCCAACGCAGCTTCTGCCAATACTGTTTCAGAAAAAATTGCTGATATCTATCAGCAACTGCTAATTTTAAAAACCAACTTGTTTACGTCTGATTTAGCGGTCGACGACAGTCAGTTTCCGCTTACGCAAGCTAGTGGCCGACAGGGCATAATTGCCTACACTGGTGCTGAATCTGGGAAGATAGATATTACCGGTTGTACCGGTGACGATTGTTGGCGGGAAGAGATTCATGATAATGATCCTTATCACTCACAAGCGGTATCAGCAGTGAAAGGGCTAGCTCGTAGTGGTGATTATTCTATGCGTATCTACTGGGGTCCTGATTGGCCACTCCGAGGAGGTAAGATTCGTTCTGAGTTAAAAAAACCTGGGGAATTGTTTTTAGAGGCTGGTAATGAGTATTGGATTGGGTTCTCAACCTACATGCGTGATAACGCCAATAACCGAGATGTGATTGCGACAGATTATACAAATGCACACATAATGCAGTGGCACTGGATGGATGTTAACGGTACATCAGGGATTAATATAAGGAAGGGTCGGTACCACTTCTCCTTTGGAAGCTTGCGACCTGAAACTAATATAGCTCCAGTAACCTTAGGTCAGTGGGAAGATTGGGTAATGCACGTAAAAGTAACAAATGATAACACTGGCTTTGTAAGGGTGTGGCTAAATGCTGACTCAGTCAATGACAAACCAGTTTACGAAAAAACTAACGTAAAGACTCTGGCGAGTGGTGATTCAAAGTTGAATCAGAAAATTGGTATTTATCGTTGGTACGGCGCACCGGAAGCAAAAGATCATTACTACGAACACTTCTATGATGAGTTTAGAATTGGTAACAAAAATGCTAGCTTTGACGATGTAAAGCCAGGCGATGGTGGCGGTAGCAGTGGTACTGTAAACACCCAAAACAATTCAACCAATAACAATCAAGGAACCACCAACACCCCCAATACAACCAACACCACCACCAACACCTTCGCTATCGGTAATCGAGTTAAAGTTAGTGCCGACGGAGCACGACTAGCTATTAGAGATACCGACGGCACTCGACTGGGAGCCCAAAATGATGGTGCGCTTGGTACTATCACC
>JAGQMC010000065.1 GCA_020428815.1 Candidatus Kaiserbacteria bacterium | reverse complement strand
GTTGGGTTGAACAAACACTCAACAACCTAAAAGCTCGTTATGTCCGCATCATTGTGAAAGGTAACTCAGCTAATGGTAATACCCAAGCCAGAGAAATTGAGTTATATAGTGCGGAGGGTACAGACGTTAGTACTACGAACGCGAACAAGGCAACTTCAAATAACAGTACAAACAACCAGTCCAGCAACACTGTTACTACTGGTAACAGAGATAACTCTTTGGTTGATTTCTTCGAAGATTTTGAAGACGGGAAGCTCAGTGATAGTTTCAGTTGTAGTGGTAACTGTCCAACCGTTAGTACGGAGCAAGCTCTTAATGGTCGTTACGCTATGCGGTCACAAGTGACTTCAAGTATGTCTAATCAGAAGCGGGCGGAAGTGGTGCCTAAGAGCTCAACAGGCGTTAGAAGTATGGAGTTTGAAAAGGACTATTGGTTTGGATTTAGTGTTTATATACCAACCAATTGGACCACACCTCCAGGGTTCGAAATTCCTTTCCAAATCCATGAACCATCAGGAGGTACTCAACCAACTCTTGCTTTGTACACCGGTTCCGGTACTTGGAAGGTAAAGACTGAAGGTCAAGGTTTCGGTAAAGATGAAAAATTCCTAAACAAAGTATCTGATGATAAAGGTAAGTGGGTAGATTTTGTAGTACAGTATCGACCTTCATACAAAGGAACTGGAGTAGCTAAGGTATGGAAAGATGGTTCTCTAGTGTACAGTAGAACTGGCAATACCGCCGGCAACTACGTTGGAGGAACTTATGCCAAGTTCGGTATCTACAAGGGTAATTTAGAAGATAATAATGTCTTGTATCACGATGATATTCGCATTACTGCTAATCCAAAAGCTGGCTATAAAGATGTAGCACCTTAAAGAGGTTTAAATATAAAAGGGCCGGAAGCTTTGCTTCTGGCCCTTTTATAGAAAATTTGCCACCTTTGTGGAAAAGAAAAAAACAAAAAATCCCAAAGGATATACTTGAAAGTAGTAACGTTCTCTCTTTGTCGCTAGTCTATTTACTTATAACCTAATTTTATTATGTTTTTATCAATCAGAATTTCGCCAAGCTTAATTTTGGTTGTTGTTGCGCTACTATTTTTGTGTATGTCTAAAACAATACTAGCCGCTGAGCGCAACAACATCATTTATGAGTCTACTTTTGAAAACGGCCAGTTGAATATGGGCTGTAGTGGTAACTGCCCAACGGTGACTACCAAGTACGCTAGAGCCGGTAGTCATTCTATGGAGTCGTATCTCAATCGCAACACTAGCCCTACCAATTTCAGAACGGAAGGATCGCTGGCTTCAAGGCTCAAGTTTTCATGGGATGTCGACTACTGGATAGGGTTTAGCGTTCTCTTTCCTGATAGCTGGGAGAATCCTGCTGGGATTGGAGAAATAGTGTGGCAGATACATAGCTCTGGCAGTGGGCATGGCGGACCACCTGTTGCTGTTTACACCGGAAATGGAACCTGGAACGTCGGGATGCGTTACGAGCAGGGTACTGGATATGCTATGAAGAGCTTCAATCTTGGATCAATACAAAATGATGTTGGGAAGTGGACAGACTGGGTGATTCACTACCGACCATCAAAAGAGGGTAACGGTGTGTTCGAGGTATGGAAGGACGGGGTGTATGGAGGTAAATACACAGGTAACACAACGTACTCAGACGATGTCGGCGGACCGTACTTTAAGATGGGTATTTACAAGTGGCCATGGAAGAATCTAGACTGCTGTGGTGGCACATCACCAGAATATCGTGTTTACCACGATGAACTACGTATTGCTAAGGGACCAAATGCCCAGTACTCAGACGTAGCTCCAGGCGGAGTTGCTCAAACTTCTAATACTTCTACTTCAAACACTACTTCTAATACCAGTAAGAACAACACCTCAACAACTAATACCACCAACACCACCAACACCTTCGCTATCGGTAATCGAGTTAAAGTTAGTGCCGACGGAGCACGACTAGCTATTAGAGATACCGACGGCACTCGACTGGGAGCCCAAAATGATGGTGCGCTTGGTACTATCACC
>JAGQMC010000056.1 GCA_020428815.1 Candidatus Kaiserbacteria bacterium | reverse complement strand
CTTACTTTCAGTCAGCTGGCAAAGCCGGCGTTTGTGACAATAGACCAATTATCTAGCTAGTGATAATGGGTAACCAATTCTTTGTATACATAACTAAACTGACCGAAAGTTAGTGTCGGGGTATACTTATTTTAATGAAAAGCAAAGAAGAATTAAACGAAATGCGTCGTCGATTGTACGCTCGTGGTTCACAATTTGGTAAGTCTGAACGACATGAGTTAACTAATAACGAAATTGACGTATCACGTAATTGGACAACATCCAACTCCACTCCAGCTACTACTGAAAAGGACTCATTCACCATTCAGTCAGATATCGAGGTGCCACCCGTTAAATCAAAACGTAAATATCGAGCCGTTATTTTTCTTGGTAGCTTGTTTTTATTTGCTGTAGTAGCAATCATCTCTTCTTTGTATTTGTACTATGGAGGTAATCAAATTTCTAGCGATAATATTCAGGTGTCAGTCAGTGGCCCGAACTATATCGGTGGCGGAGAGCTCTTAGCGATGCAAGTAACTGTCTCCAACCAGAATTCAGTCCCAATTGAATCAGCTACTCTTATTGTTAAGTATCCACCAGGTACTAGGTCAGCCGATGCTGACGCTAAAACTTTGTATGAAGAAAGAATACCAATTGGACAAATTGCCGTAGGAGAAGTCAAAAAAGTCCCTATCAATGTCACAGTTTTTGGAGAAGAGAATGACAATAAACAAATTGAAACCATCGTTGAATACCGAGTGGATGGATCAAATGGTATGTTCTACAAAGATGCTACCCCATTAGCTTTGCGGATTAGCTCTTCTCCTTTGGTTTTGAGAGTTGAAAACATAGAAAAAGTGTCATCAGGTCAATTGGTGGATGTTACCCTAACGGCTGTTTCCAATGCCCCATCAGCCCTAAGGGACATTTTGATTTCAGCTTCATATCCAAATGGTTTTAAACTAGAAAGTTCTAATCCAGAGCCAGTGTTTGGTGATAACGTGTGGCAGATTGATGAGATATTACCCGAAGAAAAAGCGGTTATTACACTAAAGGGTATTGTGAGCGGTCTAACTGATGAAACTTTCCGGATCAACTTCGCGGCTGGACCATCTGATCCAGATAATCGCTACATTGTCGCGGCTAATTTGGCGGAAGGAAGAGCTGATTTTGAAATTGAACGACCGTTTATTGATGTTGGGGTTACTATTGATGACAGTGTGGTCAGTCCCGTTATTTTGACTGAGGGAGAAACCACTAACGTTAAAGTGGATATTGAGAATACCCTTGATGAGACTGTTTACGATATGACTGTAGAAGTAGTCCCTGGGGGTAATGCTTTATCAGAGTCGTCGATTACAAGCAATAGTGGTTTCTACGATTCAAATACAGGGACAGTTCGTTGGGAAGTATCAAACAACCCAAGTTTTGGCACAGTGTTGCCAGGTGACACCAGAAGCTTGAGCTTTTTAGTTAAGCAGAGTGAGGTCAAAACAACTTCTTCTTTTGATTTAGTGGTCAATGTTTACGCTAGGCGAGTAAATGAAACCAACGCCCAAGAAACTCTAATTGGTACAACCAGAGCCGAAGCCAAGTATACTTCTACTATCAGTATCGGCAGTCAGGTGGGTCGTGGCTTGTCTGGTTTCTCAGCCGTTGGTCCGATTCCACCCCGGGTAGGAGAGACCACCAGCTACTCACTCACTCTCGTGGCTGAAGCAGGGGCTAATGAGGTCACAAATGCTGTGGTGGAAGCGAGTTTACCAGTGCATGTTAATTGGCTTGATAAGTACCAAGGAGAGGGAACTTTGTCTTATAATCCCGTTTCAAAACTGCTGGTTTGGCAGGTAGGTGACATAGAGATTGGTAAACGTAAAAGTATAAACATTCAAGTTGATATAACACCTAGTGTGTCGCAATTAAGTGATCTGCCAATCTTACTAAATACTCAGAGAATAAGAGCTAAAGATCGTTTTACCGGAGCCCTCTTGCAAGATTCTGCCCCAGCTGTTACAACTGAACTCTCTACTGAAATGGGGTTTGCAGAAGATAATGGTAGAGTGACGGAATAGATATATGGAAAAAAATAGCGATAAAATGGAAAAAGTGGTTTCGCTGTGTAAGCGACGCGGTTTTGTGTTTCAAGGTAGTGAGATTTACGGAGGTCTAGCTGGTGTTTTTGACTATGGTCCAAATGGAGTCGAACTTTTGAATAATTTGAAGCGACTTTGGTGGAAGGCTAATGTTTACGACAAAGAGAATTATTTTGGTGTTGATTCTGGTATGTTCAAACACCCACGGGTGTGGGAAGCAAGCGGACACACCTCAGGATTTTCTGACCCACTTGCTGATTGTCGCGAGTGTAATACTAGGATTAGAGTAGATAAGGAACTTGAGTCGATTGGAGTTACTGCTGATGAGAAGATGTCAGAAGAAGAGATTAATAAGTTGTTTGATGAGAACAGGGACGAAATTTCTTGTCCCAAGTGTGGTCAGAAAAATTTTACTGCAGCTCGTGCTTTTAATCTTTTGGTTAAATCTAATCTCGGTGATTTTACCTCAGAGGGAGGTGAACCAGTGTATCTACCAGGTGAAGCATGTCAGGGTATTTACTTGAACTACAAAAATATTCTCAACTCCATGTCACCAAAACTGCCATTCGGTATCGCTCAAATTGGTAAGGCATTCCGTAACGAAATTTCACCTCGTAACTTTTTGTTCCGAACTCGTGAAATGGAACAAGCAGACACTCAGTTTTTTGTAAAGCCGAATGAAAATCAGGAGGCTTACGAAAAGATAAAACAAGATAGACTAGACTGGTATATTTCTATTGGGATTAAAAAAGAAAATCTGCGCTTCAAGCAACATGAAAATTTAGTTTTCTATGCAGCTGATGCTTGGGATATTGAATATAATTTCCCGGGTGGTTTCGATGAACTTGAAGGAATTCATGACCGAACTGATTACGATCTAACTCAGCACATGAAATTCTCTGGCGTTGATTTAAATTACACTGACCCTGAAACGGGCGAAAAATATATTCCATGGATTCTTGAAACATCAGTGGGTATGGGAAGAATGTTTCTAGCAGTACTTTGCGACGCTTATTATGAAGAGGAAATGGATGGCGGTACTCGTACAGTTCTTAAGCTACATCCAGATTTAGCCCCATACCGAGTAGCAGTTTCGCCACTACTAAAGAACAAGCCACAGCTGGTAGAAAAAGCTCGTGAAGTATTTACTGAACTCAAAAAAGAATTTGGCAACGTAGCTTGGGATGATAATGGAAATGTCGGTAAACGCTATCGCCGTCAGGACGAAATTGGTACACCACACTGCATAGTTATCGATTTTGAAACCCTAGGAGAAGAAGACGAGTCACTAAAAGATACAGTGACTGTACGTAATCGTGATACGGGAGAACAGGAAAGAGTGGCGATTTCTGAGTTGATTAGTTATCTAAAGTAAAAAAAGCCGGACGAGCAATTTTCGAACACGAATCAAGTTCTATACTCAGAATTAAAGATTACTTCCGTAATGTTCTCTAATTGCTCGTCCGGCTTTTATTGTGTAATGTAATGATCATGAGCGACAAAACACTTCACCCTGACACTAACTTTTCCGTTGCAGGTTCTCAAGAGAATCTGCGTGCAAAGCACAACGGAAAAGCTAGTGTACGGGCCAAATACATAACCACCACCTTACCGTACGTAAATGCCTCGCCACACATGGGGCATGCGCTTGAGTTTGTGCAGGCCGATACACTAGCTCGGTATTATCGCTTGATGGGACATGAAGTTTTTTTCAATACGGGAGCTGACGAGCACGGACAGAAAGTCGCCAAAAAGGCGGATGAGTCTGGTATCGACAGACAAGCTTATGCTGATAAGTATGCTGGTGAATTTGATAATTTAAAAACCGCTTTTAATTTATCTTGGGATAATTTCATTCGGACAACTAATCAACAACATCAAGTAGCTGCCCAGCATATCTGGAAATTGTGTGATGAAAATGGTGATATCTACAAAAAACAGTACCAAGGACTTTATTGCGAAGGCTGCGAATCATTTAAAGTTGAATCAGACTTGGTGGATGGAAAGTGTCCAGATCACGGTGTGGCTCCTGAAGAAATTGCAGAAGAGAACTACTTCTTTAAACTGTCTAAGTATCAAGATTATCTAATCAAGTACCTCTCACAAACTGGAGTGATTATCCCTGAGTTTCGCCGCCAGGAGGCATTAAAGTTTGTGGAGGGAGGACTTGAAGATTTGAGTATTTCTCGAGAAAAGAGTCGAATGGACTGGGGCGTACCAGTGCCGGGTGACGACAATCACGTAATGTATGTGTGGTTTGACGCTTTGACCAACTACATCTCAACTCTAGGTTGGCCAGAAGATTTAGATGGAAAGTTTCAAAAATTCTGGGTAGATGGCGACACTTTACAATTAGCTGGTAAAGATCAGGTACGATTTCAGGCGATTATCTGGCAAGCGATGCTAAAGAGTGCTGGGGTGGTTGGAACAGACCAATTATTCATTCATGGTTTTATTAATAGCGATGGGCAAAAGATGAGTAAGTCGATTGGTAATGTTATCAATCCTTACAAAATTGTCGAAAAATATGGTACTGATGCCGCTCGCTACATAATGCTTCGCCACGTCCATCCAACCGATGACTCAGATATCACTTGGGACAAGATGGATGAGTGGTATACCGCTAATCTTGTAAATGGACTCGGTAACTTAACTTCTCGGGTCATGAAAATGGCTGAGACCCATCTAGACGCACCAGTCAGTATAACTGACTTACCGCCAGCCAATATGTCAGCGATAGACGAGTATGACTTTATGTCAGCTATGGATATGATTTGGGGTGCTGTACAAAAGCAAGATGAGAAAATTACTGAGACCGAACCATTCAAATTAGTAAAAGAAGATAAACCAGCAGCGATAGAAATTATCAAAGCCTTAGTAAAAGAAGTGTATTTAATTGCTCATCACCTCGAACCATTTATGCCGGATACTTCTACTAAAATTAAAGAAGCTGTGCTGCAAAATAAAAAGCCGGAAAATTTATTTGCACGTCTAGCTTAATAAGCGATAAAAAATAGTCCATATGGACTATTTTTTATTAAGCAACTTCCATCTACCTGGTCCGGCATAGCGAGGAAGTCCTAGATGAATAATGTCGATTAAATCATCGACAAACGCGGCATAGTCCGCTTTATTCTTCTTAATACCACTGATAACCTTTTTGTATTGTTCAGATTGATAGTTTGCTCGTAGTTTACCAGCCGTTGCGCTACTAATTTTTAGTGTGTGCGCAATAGCGTAATCAGAATGTCCTTCATGAATCAAGACAATCGCTGCCAGTCTCTTGGCTAACATTATTTGTTCATTTTTACCCAACAGCCCCTCAAGAAAGGGCCCAGATTGATCTCCGCTTAAACGACCAACCGTTTCTTTTAGTTGCTGCCAAATTTCTTTTGCCACTTTGTCGTTTAATTTTTGTTTAGATATTCTTGCCATAACCTCTCAATCGATTGAACTAATTATAACAATTGATTGAGAGGTTTTGGGGGATTTGTGTGGGGAGAGGGAGGAGTGGTAGGATTATGGTCATGCATAAAGACTTAAAATATATTGATACTCATGCTCACTTAAACCTTTCAGCTTTTAAGGATGATGTTGATGTGGTGGCTAAGCAGTGTGCTGATGAAGGAGTAGCGGTTATTAATGTTGGTACTAAGGAGGCGACTAGTAAACGGGGAGTTGAGCTTGCCGAGCAGTATGAGCATTGCTATGCCATTATTGGCCTTCACCCAATTCAAACTGTCCCAGGCATGCATGACGAAGATGAAATAGGTGAAGGTGGGGAACCTTTTAAAAGTAAGGGTGAGGAATTTAATTCAGATTTTTATCGTGAGCTAGTTAAGAGCGCTAAGGTGGTCGGAGTTGGTGAATGTGGCTTTGATTATTACCATACGCCAGAGGGAAGCTACGAAATACAGGAGAAAGCCTTCATTGCGCAGATTGAATTTGCCAATGAGCACAACTTACCTCTAATGATTCACACTCGTGGCCCAAAGCCGGGGCACGAAAGTCCGACTGGACGTAGTGTCTACGCTGATGTTTACGATACTTTAAAGCAATACGCTAAAGTGCCTTTTAATGTGCACTTCTATGCTGGCACGATGGCCGAAGCCGAAAAATTCTTCGAGATTGGCGGAACCATTTCTTTTACTGGTGTAATTACTTTTGCCAAAGACTATGAAGAAGTCGTAAGAAATGCTCCACTTGAAAAAATGCATGGTGAGACGGATTGTCCTTACGTAGCGCCAGTGCCACATCGGGGGAAGAGGGCTGAGCCGTGGATGGTTCAAGAAGTATATCAAAAGATGGCAGAGATAAGGGGTGTGGATGAAGAGGTGGTGAGAGAACAGTTAGTAAAGAATGCTAAAGATAGGTATAAGCTAGATTAAGAAAGGGCCGGCTCCTAAGGAGCCG
>JAGQMC010000055.1 GCA_020428815.1 Candidatus Kaiserbacteria bacterium | reverse complement strand
TGTTCTGCTACAATATCTTCATGAGTAAAAATATTGTTGTTATCTGTGGTCATCCAGATGCTGATTCCTTTACAGGGTCAATGCTTGAGCAGTATGAAGCCGGAGCAATAGAAGGGGGTCACGAAATACGACGATTCAACTTAGGCGAACTACAATTTGATCCTATTCTTCATAAAGGTTATAAAGAAATTCAGCAACTGGAACCTGATCTAATCCTGCTACAGGACGCTATTAGGGAAGCTGACCATCTAGTAATTGCCTACCCAAACTGGTGGTGTACTATGCCAGCTCTACTAAAAGGTTTGTTTGACCGGTTTTGGTTACCAGGGTTTGCTTTTAACTTCAATAAAGATACCAAAAAAATAGAACAGCACTTAAGAGGGAAAACGGCTAGAGTGATTGTTTTATCTGGTTCACACAGTCCATTTAAAACCTGGTGGCAGTTTGGAGATTATACCAACGAAATTCAGCATGGTATCTTGGGTTTTGCCGGCATCAAAGCGGACGTTAGTGCCTACGGACCTTGTCAAAAAGTAGATGACAAAGTACGCGATAAATGGATGAAACAAGTTTTCGCACTTGGAAAAGCTGGAAAATAACCCTTGCTTAGGTCTACCCCAGGTTGATTCACTTTAGTTTACTTAAATAATAGCTTTAGCATTGACTTTTATATAAATTTGTGCAATAATAGTAGACGAACCGTGGCCATCTAGGTCTTTGTACAAATCAATTCCCTAGGAGGGATAAGTAATGAACATTTCTAAAATCATAGTGGCGGTATGTCTTTCCATCCTTTCTGGATGTTACTCTACTGCTGGCTTCAAAGAGGATAGCCATAGTGGCACCGTGGCAAAGTTTGAGTCTGTTGTACGCAGTACAACAGGTGCAATAAACAGAACCGCACCTGGATTTAACGACATTAACACCTGTCCAAAGCACATGGAAAGGACCGGGCACGTGGCAGGTGGTGGTGGCAGCTCTTACATCGGAACCAGCGAACAAGGTTCTGAGTTTGATGTAGATTACAGCTTTGGTGGTGGACATGGCTGTAATGGTAGTGTCTATTCAGCACCTGACCGAAGAGAGGGTAACTGAGTGTCATCATGAAAGTTGTTATTCTGTTAGCTGTTTTGCTTGTCACACCGGGTTGTGTTGGCAATGGTCACTTTCGTTGCGACAATATGCCACCGTCATTGATAGCTGGCTGTATGGAGGTGAGTGCCACTATGCTAGCCTCACTTCCTTATACCTGTGCTAATGGTGCAGACTATAGCGCCAAAATGTGGACACAGAGTAAGAATGGTAAAGTCCACAGTCAAGCGAAAGGTTATGTGAACTGTCGCAATTAACGGCGGTACTCGTTTAACGAGTACCGCCGCTTACTTTTTTATAATTGAAGCGTGTTATTATTCTTGCATGCAAAAATCTTTCTGGCGGGTAACAGCCGAAGCACTAATGAAAGCAGGTGTGATGGTTATTACTATAATTATTATCCTTGTAACTATTGGTGCCTTGTATGAGGTTGAATCTGGCGTTAGTGATGGTAACTGTAATATTGCCGTTTATCCAGTTGAGGGCGTCATCTTGCCATATTATGGAATCGGTGACTTTGAAATGGTAACCACCCCTGAAGGAGTCGAAACATTCTTTGCCTCGGCAGAGGAAGATAACAATATAGAAGCTATTCTAGTGGAAATTAATTCACCTGGTGGAACACCTGTGGCCTCAGAAAGAATCGCTGAGCGCTTTCAGAGTAGTGATTTACCGGTAGTAGGTCTAATTGGTGATGTGGGCGCTTCAGGAGGTTATATGATTGCTGCTGCGACTGATTACCTCATTGCTTCACCAATGTCAGACGTCGGCAGTATCGGAGTAAATATGTCCTACGTTGAAGAATCAAAGAAAAATGAGGAGGAGGGCTTGACTTATGTTCAGTTAACCACTGGTAAATTTAAGGACATTGGTAACCCCAATCGTCCAATCACAGAAGAAGAAAAATCCTTGCTCCAGTCAGATTTAGAAGTTGTCCATAATCATTTTGTCAGTTTAGTAGCTGAGTATCGTGATTTAAAATTAGAAAAGGTGGCTGAATTGGCTAATGGAGCCTCGATGCCTGGTAGTCGTGCCCTAAAGGAAAATTTAATTGACAAGCTGGGTGGTAGACAAGAAGCTCGAGAGGCGCTAGCTACAATTCTTGAAAAAGATTTAAGTGAAATAATCTTTTGCGAGTACGACAGTGGTTTTTTACCATTTTAATTCTTGCGCATAGAATCTGCACATGATCTAATCAGATCATGTCTAAGAATAAAGTCTCAGGTGATGAGGGTGAAAAAGAGGTTGTTAAGCTTGTTCCTTGTCCTAACTGTAAAAAATCACTCATGCTTTTACCTCAAAGCTATCCATTATTTGATGTTCAGTGCACTGGATGTTCCTTTCGTGCACAAGTAAAAACTAATAATTCAAAACCGAAAAATACTATTTTCGGAGCTGGTTGGGAAATTATAGATAAGGTCACAAAATCAGGCTACCTAGTTCCACCACTAATTGCTAATTTTAAATGGAAGGAAGGGGGTAGAGAAAAACAATTGATTATATTTTACCCTTTTGTACCAAAACAAAATCTTAAAATGAGACAACTTTCACCAACTGCAAGGCGTGCGAATTATAAAATGTTTAACTATGAAAAACTGGATGAGCTACCAAGCTTTATTGTTTATCAAAAATAGTCATTTACATTCTCCAAACATCTGATACTCTAACCGCACTTATGTCTTTATCTGTAGGAATTGTTGGGTTGCCCAACGTAGGAAAATCAACACTTTTTAATGCTTTAACCAAAAACGAAGTTTTGATGGCTAATTACCCATTTGCCACAATTGATCCTTCAGTTGGCGTTGTTACTGTGCCTGACAAACGCCTTGATACTTTGTCTAAGATTTCTGGGTCAGAAGAAATTATTCCAGCTATCGTGGAGTTTGTTGATATTGCCGGTTTGGTAAAGGGAGCTTCTGCCGGGGAAGGTCTAGGTAACAAATTCTTAGCCAACATCCGTGAGACAGATATGATTGCCGAAGTGGTGCGCATTTTTGAAGATAGTGAAATTCATCACGTTTCTGGTGGAATTGATCCAATGGGAGATATTGAAACTATCAATCTTGAACTCATAATGGCTGATGCTGAGACTGTCGCCAAACGTCTAAATAATTTGGAGCGTGATGTTAAGCGCGGAGACAAAACTGCAGTAGCAGAAAAAGCTGTGCTAGATAAAATGTTACCTCATCTCGAAGCTGGCCATTTAGCTAACAGTCTTGGTTTGACCGAAGAAGAACTTAAGTTCGTGAAAGGTCTTCATTTATTGACCATGAAACCTTTCTTGTACGTCTGTAACAAAAAACAAGACGCGTTCAATTTGGACGAACACAATGATGAACGATGGGATGAACTGCTAAGATTTTTTGAGGAAACAGGCTCAGAGTACGTTGTGGTTGACGCTGGAATGGAGCATGAATTGAAAGATTTAGGTGAGGATGAAAAAACTGAGTTTAGGCGCGAGTACGGTGCGCAAGATAGCGGTATAGAATCATTAATCCGCGCATCTTATCACCGACTAGGACTCATGAGCTACTTCACTACAGGAGAAAAGGAAACTCGAGCATGGACAGTGCCAATTGGCAGTACTGGTCCGGAAGCTGGGGCAGCTATACATACAGACTTTAAAGATAAGTATATTAGAGCTCAAGTTGTAGCTTTTAATGATTTAGTTTCAGCTGGCTCAAAAGCCTTAGCAAGAGAGCAGGGTAAGTTGCGCACTGAAGGAAAAGAGTATATTGTCCAGGACGGAGACGTTATTGAATTCATGCACTCGTAAATAAGGAGAGAAAGATGCTCAAATGGTATATGATGTCCATGATTACTCACTTAATCATGCGCAAGGAAGTTCGCTGCATAAATAATGTAACAATTCTTGAACAAACTCGTTATCCAGTTGATTCAAGAACTAAACGTCGTTTAATTTCTAAAAGAAAATAGGAGTCTCGATGAAAACCTCGTTTGCACCAATCAAATTGAGTGTTGCTATAGCACATATTAATGAAGAATTAGTTCATAAACCAAAACCATCAATTTATCACCTTACCCGTATGGACTTAGGTGTGTCGACAGATTTCATTCTCGAACTGAAAAACCCGGGCTTGGAAATAAAGGAGATGGTAGCGCGACAAATCCAGTATGAATCTTCTGTAAACACAGCTTATAAAATTCATTCGGCGCCCTGGTGTTTAAATAGAAGCCGACGCTAAAACTGTCGTGAGCAGGCCACCTGTAACTAGGTGGCTTTTAACTTAATTTGGTCGGGGGATTAGCTCTTTGGACTGGACTTACAATATTTGGATCCCATTTAGCTTTTATCTCACCATGTTTTTCTTCATAATTTTCTACTTGATGTTCCAGATACTGAAGAAGTCGTTTGGCATGTTGAGGTGTTAGTGTATACAAGGTTCCTTGATTGCCAGAACTCATACTTAATACAAAATATTCTGGTGTATAAGCTAAATTGATACTTTCACAAAATAATTTTGGCGCATTTTTGAAGTCTTCTTTTTTCATGTCAACTATTATAACTTAAGTTCATATAATGCCATGGTTGAATGTATAATTCACTAATGTCTAACATCAGAAATAAACTGAAGCCCAGAACGTGGCGCTCAAAGAAATCACAAGAAGACTACAAAGCCTTTAGAACAAATCTATTCATGTCGGGTGAATGCCCATTGTGTTCCGTAAAAATAAAGCAGGAATTTAAACACTGGATTATTGTAAAAAATAAATTTCCTTACGATGCAGTAGCTAGAACTCACGATCTGATAGTAAGCAAGAGACACGTCGGTTGGAATAAACTCTCAAAACTAGAGTTGGCTGAACTAAAAAAACTAAAAGAGACCTATCTCTGTCAAAACTATTCATTTTTACTAGAAGCTTTTGCTAAAGATCGCTCGGTTCCAAACCATTATCACTTACACCTAATAAATCCAAAATTAAATTGCTGACACCTTGCAATTTGCCGTGATAAGTAGCAGACTGGTTGTATATTTTATTCAATTAATATTTATCTATGAAACTTAAATCTTTAAAGATAACTCTGGCTACTATTGCTTTTAGCTTGCTAACCGCAATGACGGTTCCAGCGACAGCCAATGCAGACTGTAGTTATAATGGGTACTTGAATTCAAATGGTAGATGTGAAGTTTCTTATCGAAACACCTATACTCCATATCAATATACCAACTATTCTTACCGATCTAACTCACGCTTTGATGAAGCTTATATTCGGGCCACCATTGCTCGCCTTGAAGCTATGATAGCTTTACTAGAGAACTATCTCGATAATGATTACGACTACGATGATAGAGACGGAAAGACCGACTTACGGATCGCGACTAGAGCTGCTACCAATATTGAAGACGAGAGTGCCACTTTATGGGCAAAGATTTACCTAGAAGGTGAAGACGAAGCAACAGTTTGGTTTGAGTATGGTACATCAAACAACAGTCTAAGATACGACACTGCGCATCGAGTTGTAGAAGAAGACGATGATGACTTGTTTAATTACGATCAAAAATTAGCCAACCTGGATGAAGATACTAAGTACTATTTCCGAGCTGTTGCTGAGGATGAGGATGGCGATAAAGTTTATGGAAAAGTGCTGAGTTTCCGTACTGACGATAACCGTACAAGCCGAGACAATGACGATGAAAAACCTGAACCTGAAACGGATGATGCTGAAGATATAACTGACGATTCAGCGGAATTGCACGGCAGCGTTGACATGAATGACTTTAATAATGGAACTGTATTCTTCGTCTATGGAGAAGATGAGGAATTAGTAGATGACATTGAAGATGAGTATGATGAATATCGAGACATCGATGAAGATGGTGATGACTTACAGAAAGTTAAAGTGGATTCTGACCTAGATGGTAGAGCCAACTACTGGGTAGAAGTTCCAGCCTTAGATAATGACACTAAACACTATTTTGCCATCTGTGTAGAATACGAAGATGAAGACGATGATCAGACCATTGAGTGTGGAAGCACAGAAGATTTTAGAACAGATGACTAGTCTGTGACAAACAAAAAACGGCGGGGGCTTTGCCCCCGCCGTTTTTTGTTTACAACTTTACAATTAATCTTAAAGTAATAGTATTTATCTATGGAAAAAAATACTGCTAAACACTTTGTGTTACAGCTGGGTTCACTAGCTAGTTTATATTTATCATTAAGTTTTACCTTAGTACTACTATTCGGCGTAATTAACCTAACCATGCCGGATGCAGCAGATTCAATCTGGGAAATTAACCAAGCAAAAGAAGGAATCAAGATTGGCTTTGCTATGGTTATCGTCTTTTTCCCAACCTACCTTGCCTTAACCCGCATTGTTAACAGAAATCGACGCCGCTCAAGCGAGCATAATTACCTCGGACTAACCAAATGGTTGATTTACTTGTCTCTTTTAGTAGCCGGAGCAGTATTATTAGGAGACTTAGTGGCAGTTGTTATGGCTTATTTAGATGGCGATATAACTACCCGATTCTTACTTAAAGCCTTATCATTACTCATTATTGTTGGTTCGGCATTCACTTATTACTTATTAGATGCAAAAAGCTACTGGATGAGTCGAGAAAAAGCCTCTAAATTATGCGGATTAGGGGCAACCATCCTAGTGTTGTTTATCTTAATATGCGGATTTAAGAACATCGATTCACCAGCAGAAGCTAGAGAGTTAAAACTCGATAACCAACAAATAACTGACTTACAGGAAATACAGTGGTCAATCTACGACTATTTGACAGCCAACGAAACGTTGCCAGCCAGCCTAGATGACTTAGATATGGTTAACATGCCAGAAGCCACCGGCGGCCGCACAGCCTACGAATACCACCTAACCGAAACTGGCTTTGAACTCTGCGCCACTTTTGCTTACCAGTCAGACGAGGAAGACCCGTATAGTCGCGCTTACCCAATAACTGCAGATAAGGATCTTAGGATACTAGGAACTGAAAACTGGCAACATGAAGCGGGAAGATACTGTTTTGATAGAGTGGTTAAATAGTTTACACCCTTCTATAAGCATGGCAGAATAAAAACTTACTAACGTTGATTTACGGGCTATTTATATTTATGCACAAAAAGTTTGACCACAAAGAAATTGAAAAGAAATGGCAGGAGAAATGGAAAGCAGATGGACTGTACGACCTTGGCGAACGTGATGAAACTAAAGAAAAAGAATACGTACTTGTAGAATGGCCCTACCCGTCGGGAAATCTACACATTGGTCACTGGTACGCCTTTGCTGTACCTGACATCTACGTGCGTTATCAGCGCATGCAAGGGAAGCAGGTACTTTACCCAATGGGCTTTGATGCGTTTGGACTTCCAGCCGAAAACGCTGCTATTAAGCGCAACTTAAACCCACGCGAATGGACATACTCAAACATGGAGTATATGCGTTCTCAGCTTGACAGCATGGGGAACGCTTTTTCATGGGACAAGACCACTTCTTCAACCGACCCTGAGTACTACAAGTGGACACAGTGGATGTTTGCTGAATTCTTCAAGAATGGAATCGCTTACCGTGGCGAAGGAATTGTGAACTGGTGTCCGGGGTGTAATACCGTAATCGCTAATGAGCAGGTACTGACTGATGGAACCTGCGAACGTTGCGGTAGCACAATTGAAAAGAAGAAGATGCCACAGTGGATGCTCAAAATCACTAATTTTGCTGATGATTTGATTGATGGACTTGATGACTTAGACTGGCCAGAACACATCAAAGAAGCACAGCGTAATTGGATTGGCCGCAGCAAAGGAGCAGAGATTGATTTTGAACTTTCAGTGGGAGAAAAAGTGACTGTGTTTACTACTCGCCCAGATACACTCTTTGGAGCTACTTATATGGTACTGGCTCCAGAGCACGAACTAGTGCAAAAACACAAAGACTCAATTACTAACTGGTCTGAGGTGGAAGCTTATATAAAAACTAGTTCACAAAAAGACGAGCAGGACCGACTAGATACAACTAAAGAAAAAACAGGCGTGAAGCTGGAGGGTATTACTGCGACCAACCCAGCTAACGGCGAAGAAATTCCAGTTTATATTGCCGATTATGTACTAGCTGGCTATGGAACTGGCGCCATTATGGCTGTACCAGCGCATGATGAGCGTGACTTTGAGTTTGCGACCAAATTTGGAATTGATATTAGGCCAGTTATAATGCCAACAAAAGTTGGAGGCTGTGTAACTAAGTTTGCTCAAGAAAATAAAGTAAATGCTAATTCTGATACAGAGTTACTTACAGCAGTACAGGACATAATTAAATCATCTCAAGCAGCTTACACACTGAAGGGCAGGTTAATAAATTCTGAATCTTTTGATGATTTAACGATAGATGAAGCAAAGGGAGAAATTACTGAAAAAGTCGGCGGGCGAATGACTAGCACCTATCGCTTGCGTGACTGGTCTATCGGGCGGCAGCGTTACTGGGGTGTGCCGATTCCAATTGTGTACTCACCGGAAGGTGAGGCACACCCAGTACCTAAAGAACATTTACCATGGACTCTGCCAGAAGACGTAGATTTCAAACCAACTGGCGAGGCACCTTTAGCAAAATCTGCCGAACTAAAGAAGCGCACTGAAGAAATATTTGGTGAAGGTTGGACTCCAGAAGTAGAAACCATGGACACTTTCGTGGATTCTTCATGGTACTTCTTGCGCTACATAGACAATAAAAATGACTCAGAACTTTCAAGTAAAGAAACACAAAAAACCTGGATGCCAATCAATATGTATTTTGGTGGAGCCGAACACACCACTATGCACCTTTTGTATTCGCGGTTTTGGCAGAAGGCATTACATCGGCTCGGTCTTGCGGAGCACGCCGAACCGTACAAAAGGCGTGCCAATCACGGCATGATTCTTGGTCCGGACGGTAATAAGATGAGTAAGAGTAAAGGAAATGTAGTTGACCCAGATGAACAAGTGCAAAATGTTGGTGCTGACACAGTAAAGCTTTACCTATCATTTATGGGTCCATACGAGGACAACAGCTATCCATGGGATCCAAATGGCGTTGTGGGCTTGCGACGCTTTCTAGAGCGTGTTTATGGCCTCTCAGAACACTTCGTAGACGAGGAGACACCCGAAACCACCTCGCTACTTCACAAAACCATTAAGAAGGTTTCAGGTGACATTAAGGAATTTAAATTTAATACTGCCATTAGCGCTATGATGGTATTTGTTAATCATGTTGAAAGAACCGGGCTTTCAAAGCAAAGCTACGGAACATTCTTAAAAATACTAGCTCCTTTTGCACCGCACCTGACTGAGGAAATCTGGTCTAATTACCATGATACATCTATTCACACAGAGCGTTTCCCTAAATTTGATGAAGAGCTAGTAAAAGACAAGGAAGTCACAATTGGAGTGCAAATAAACGGTAAAATGCGTGGTGAAATCACACTTTCACCTGAAGCCACGGAAGCTGAGGCTCTCAATCTGATTAACTTGGATGCTAAGCTAACTGCCAAAGTAAATGAGGGAGGAGAGATTAAGAAAGTAATTTACATACCAGGTCGTATTCTTAATCTGATAATAAACTAGGAGTATAAAATTCTTGACCAAACAAACTGCATATGTTATAAATTTGGCCACGCATTGAAGATTGAGCAACCCAACCAACCTTCTAAAGAATTATGATTTCATTTAAACCAAAACAAATTAGCAAAGCACTTCTTGATGTCTTACCTGAACGTGCTCGTGACGTACTTGAAAAACGCTACGGTCTAGGTAAAGACGGAGAATCTTACACCCTTGAAGCCATCGGTCAGTCTTACGGTATTACCCGTGAACGAGTTCGCCAGATTGAAAACTATGGCATTCAGTCAATT
>JAGQMC010000054.1 GCA_020428815.1 Candidatus Kaiserbacteria bacterium | reverse complement strand
CTCACTTTCAAGCGGTCTTTTGTGAAGTTGGGTGAATTTGGTAGTAACATGAAGATGCTTTTTGCATATGGAAGATACAGGAGACGTGGGCAAGGCCCACAGCTTAAAAGTCAGTGTCAGGGGTTTAGTCTAGTCGAAACTTTGGTGGCTATTACTATTTTACTACTGGTTATTATTGGACCGATGCGTATTAGCACATCCACTGCTCGGAGTACTTCTTTTGCAAGTGAACAGGTCACAGCTTTCTTTTTGGCTCAGGAGGGGGTGGAAATTGTTCAGAACACTAGAGACAAATCTATGCTAGAACAACTGAATGGTGACACGGCTGATGGTTGGGATGATGTTATGAATCCTTCTAGCGGCATATTCACTAATTGTTTTTCAAGTAATGGTTGTAATATGCACTTCCATCCTGGGGCAGAGGGTACCTTGGATCATGTTGATGAGTGTGATGGTGGTAATGCTTTGCGAGAATGTAAAATGTACATATCTACCAGTGATGTAAGGTCTAAGTTTACTCATCATACTGGGGGCGAAGAAACTCCCTTTAGGCGTAGGATTTATTTAGAAGAAATTAATGATCATGAAGTGCAAGTACGCTCAGTGGTGGACTGGCGGACTGGGTCTATTAGGGACTCACAACAAGTCGAGGTAGAAACTTATTTATTTGATATTTATGGCTCTTAATTCTAAATACAAGCAACGAGAAACCGGCTTCGCACTGTTGATGAGTTTAATTGTAGTGGGAGTGATTGTAACTATTGGCCTTACCTTACTCGATTTGTCGGTTAAGCAATTAAATCTGTCTACTAATGCTCGTAATTCAGAAATCTCTTTCCATGCAGCTAATGCTGGAGCAGAGTGCGCTCGCTATGTCAGACGAAGTTTTGCTGATGATATGGAAGCCGGTAATGATATTACAAATGTTTCCTGTTTTGATCAGACAATCGGAAGTGTTCGCGCTATCGCTGTCAGTGACTCAGCGCCTATAACTGAGGTTGGGCTAGATGATGCTTCTGATGCTGAGGCAACAGTCTATAGTTATTATTACACTTGGGGGACTAATAATGATCGGTGTAGTGTCATTGATACTTTGGTGGTCAACGCTGATATCGATGGAGACGGAGCTGTGGTGAATAATATGCCTGTTTTCTTCTTAGGGTATGTTTCATCAACCAAAGATTGTGACCCTGGTTCGATTTGTACAGTGGTTTCTGTGCGGGGGTATAACCAAGCGTGTGATGGGGGTTCTGATCCGACACCGCAAGGCTACGGTACCATTGAGCGTGAAGTACTGATAGAATTCTAAAGTATGAAAGATAAGGTAGAAAGAGAGCGGCTAAAACAGTTGCGGGAAACGGTGGTGCATCATCGACAGCGCTACCATGAGGCTGATGCACCAGAAATCAGTGATGAAGTATATGACGCACTCCTGAAGGAGTTGCGTGATTTGGAATTAACACTAGAGGGGGAAGTGAGCGCCGCCGACGTAGTCGGCGGCGCAGTCAGTGAGGCTTTTTCTAAAGTGAGACATAGGGTCAAACAGTGGTCTTTTGATAATGTTTTTACTAATGAAGAGCTACAGGATTGGGAGGACAGATTAAAGAGGTTGCTGACAGAAGCTGATAAAGACATCAAAGGTCTAACTTATGTAGCCGAACATAAAATTGATGGACTCAAGTTGATTATTGAATACAAAGCCGGAGTGTTAACTCGAGCAACTACGAGAGGTGATGGTGAAGTTGGAGAAGACGTGACTCATACTGCGGGTACGATTAAGACTTTATTGAAAACTTTACCTGAACCGGTTGATTTAATTTGTGTGGGGGAAGTTTGGTTATCTGAAAAGGAGTTTAAACGTATTAATAAACAACGAGAATTAAGTGGGGAAGCGTTGTTTGCCAATCCCCGCAACGCGGCCGCAGGTTCACTGCGACAACTTGACCCCAGTGTTGCTAAAGAGAGAAATCTGTCTCTAACAGTTTATGATATTGATTTACTAGAAAAGCTGCCAGCAGGTATAGCGACACCAAAAACACAGTGGGAAGAACTGCAGTTGTTAAAATGGTTTGGTTTACCAACCAACCCGTATTCTCAGTTGTGTAACAATTTGAATGCGGTGCAGGATTTTTACGATACTTGGTCGACTAAGCGTGACCAACAGGAGTATGGTATCGACGGAGTAGTGATTAAGGTTAATGATATCTCGTTACAAAGATTGCTTGGGTACACTGCTAAAGCGCCGCGTTTTGGTATGGCGTATAAATTCCCGGCTGAAGAAGCAACAACAGTGGTGGAGGATATTCAGTTACAGGTTGGAAGAACGGGGGTGATTACACCGGTAGCACATCTACGGCCAGTGTTGATTGATGGTTCAACTGTTTCGAGAGCCACTTTACACAATGAAGACAACATTAACCGTCTAGACGTACGGATTGGTGATACGGTGGTACTAAGAAAAGCTGGGGACATTATTCCAGAAATATTGTCTGTAGTAGAGTCACTTCGGCCAGCCAAGACCAAGCCTTATTCTTTTCCGTCTAAAGTGTCAGAGTGCGGCGGAGATGGATCGATTGAGCGTATACCGGGCGAGGCAGCTTACCGCTGTGTATCTAAAGACTCAGGGGCTTTGCATCGACAAAGACTTTATTACTTTGTTTCTAAAGGAGCTCTAAATATTGATGGGGTGGGTCCAAAGCTAATCGATTTATTTTTAGATTACGGCTTGATTTCAACTTACGCGGATTTATTCACCTTAACTGAGGGAGATTTACGTGATTTACCAAGTTTCAAAGATAAGGCTGCTAGCAATGTAGTAAGAGCAATTGCAAACGCCAGAAAGGTTGAGTTATATCGATTACTCATCGGGCTTTCGATAGATAATATTGGCGAAGAAACCGCGAGATTGATTGCTGAGACTTTTGGTTCGTTAGCTGCTATTCAGAAAGCTTCCTTAGCTGAAGTGGTTGCCATTCATGGAGTGGGGGAGACTGTAGCTGAATCTTTAGTTAGTTGGTTTGCTGACCCTAATCATCAGGTAGTACTTAAGGAGTTATTGCCACATTTGAATATCATCAATCCAGAAGAGGTGAAGGGTTCAGCTAAATTAGCTGGACAGTCCTTTGTCTTAACTGGAAGTTTGGAAGGTTTGACTAGGGACGAAGCTAAGGATTTGATTAGAAAAAACGGAGGAACGGTGAGCTCCAGCGTGTCTAAAAAAACCTCATATGTTATTGTGGGAGCCGAACCTGGTAGCAAGGCGGCACAAGCAGAAAAACTAGCGGTGCCAGTTTTGTCTGAAAGAGAATTTTTAAACCTGATTTGAAAACTCGTCAGATGAAACTTCTAGTGGTATGCTAGCTCCTATGAAACGAGAAGATATTGAGCATTTAGCTTCACTAGCTAGAATCAAGTTATCAGAAGCAGAAAAAGGCAGTTTAGAGAAAGAACTGTCTTCAATCGTTGACTATGTCAGTGTAGTTAGCGATATCGCTGGCAATGAGGCTGATACAACTCCGGTGGTTGGGGTAAGACACAATGTATTTCGAGCTGATGAAATAACTAACGAACCTGATCAGTATACTGAAGATATTATTGCCGAAATGCCTAGTTCTGATGGTCGTTGGTTAAAGGTGAAAAAGATTCTTAAGACAGAATAATTATGGATACAGTTACAGAACTACGAAATAAGTATCAGAGTGGCGAAGTGACACCATCGGCAGTAGTCACATCGGTTTTAAAAACTATTAAAGAAAAAGACGTTGATATCAACGCGTTTCTTGACGTCTACGATGATGCAATTACAGAAGCGAAAATCGCTGATGAGTTGTACCAGAAGGGAGAAGCTGCTGACAAGCCGTTGTTAGGAATCCCTGTTGCACTTAAGAATAATATTTTAATTAAGGGTAAAAAGGTAACTGGTGCGTCAAAGATTCTTGAAAATTACACAGCCGTGTACGATGCCACGATTGTTAAGAAATTAAAAGCAGCCGGAGCGATTATTGTTGGGGCTACTAATTTAGATGAGTTTGCAATGGGTGGTTCGACCGAAAATTCAGCTTTTGGTCCGACTAAGAACCCGCTGGACACCAAGCGGGTCCCGGGAGGTTCTTCAGGAGGTTCAGCAGCTGCGGTGGCAATGGGCGCAGTGCCAGTAGCAATTGGGACAGATACTGGTGGGTCAATTAGGCAACCAGCTAGCTATTGTGGTGTTGTTGGTTTCAAGCCTACCTACGGAGCTGTGTCACGGTACGGATTAATGGCTATGGGTTCTTCGCTTGATCAGGCTGGACCACTTACTAATACTGTAGCTGATGCCGAACTGGTACATAATGTGATGGCTGGTTTAGATAATTTAGATGGTACAACGATTACGGATGATACCTACCCATCTTTACCGACTAAGGACAAGTACACGTTTGGAGTACCTCGGAATTTTTTGGCTGAGGGAGTAGATAGTGATGTGCTGGAGACTTTTGAACAGCACCTAGCCGACTTGAAAGCCGCCGGACACGAGATTAAAGAGATTGATTTACCTTTGTTTGCTAAGGGTTTGGCTGCTTACTACATTGTTATGCCAGCTGAAGTGTCATCTAACTTGGCTCGCTATGATGGGATTCGTTATGGTCTATCGGAAGAGGGGGATGATTTATTAGGAGTATATGAAAATACTCGTGCTGAGGGCTTTGGAAAAGAGGTTAAGCGACGGATACTTCTTGGTACGCACGTATTGTCTTCAGGTTATTACGATGCTTATTATGGTAAAGCAGAATTGGCACGCAAAAAAATGCGAGAAGAATTGGCGACGGTCTTTAAAGAAGTTGATTTTATTGTCACTCCAACCGCTCCTACTCCAGCCTTTAAGATTGGTGAGAATGAAGATCCGTTGTCTATGTATGCTCAAGATATTTTCACAGTACCGGTTAATTTGACTGGCGTACCAGCCCTTAGTTTCCCAATGGGTAACGTGGAACGAGAAGAAAAGTCACTACCAGTTGGGGTACAATATATTGGACCACACGGTGGCGACGCTCGTTTGTTTGAGATTGGTAAAATAATCTACGACGTGCGTAAGAAACTAGATTAAATCTCACCCACTTTGGCCTTGGTTGAGACTATTAGTTTCTAATTATGCTCATAAATGGAACCAATCACTTACACAGCTAGTGTTACTGCGTCTACATCTATCCCGATACCGGCGGTTGGTTTTGATATTTTTGCAATTCTCGGCACCATGTTTGGTGTTAATGATTTGTCTAATGTTTCGAGTGGTTTGTTAGGATTTCTGGAATCACTTTGGTCAATATATGTAGTATTAGCTTTTCTATTTTCAATTTTCCTCTTAGTGATATACGTCTTTGCTTCTATTCGCCGTAATTTGTATATACAACTTATGACACAAGAGCTGAGAGATCAGGAGGCCTTATGGGAGGAAAGAGCCGGTGGTAAACGGAATGACAATCGATTAGCTGGCGTGATAGCGCACTCAAATTCAGATAATCCAAACGATTGGAAGTTGGCAATAATTGAAGCAGATGTGATGCTGGACGAGGCACTTAAAAATAGAGGTTTTGTTGGTACTACTTTAGGAGAGCGTTTACGCAATATCACCCCTAATCAAATGGACTCTATTAATGACGCGTGGGAGGCGCACAAAGTACGAAATCGCATTGCTCACGAAGGTTCAGATTTTATTTTGACCCAACGAGTAGTACAGGAAACTATTATGCGTTACCAGCGCGTATTTACTGAACTAGGAATATCATAGGTTGCCAAGTTGCTAAAAATAGTGTATTTTTTGTGCCTACTACTCTACCGTATTGGGTAGACAAAGTATTGGTATGTAGCGAAGGTATAAAAACCTGTAAGATTGGAGGAGAGGTACCGAGCGGAGAAATTATAAGACTCATAACCTCTGGAGAAGACCGCTATAAATTACAACTGAAAATATCTTCATCACACAGCGGGATGGAGGAGAGGTACCTCGGGAGGCTCATAACCTCCAGACCCTGGTTCGATTCCAGGTCCCGCAACACGATTTCAAAGACGTCCTAGTTAGTACACTAGGACGTCTTTGGTTTTATTAATTAGACTTTATTTTTCTGTGTGATATAAAAATAATGTTTTTTATGCAACATCAAATGAAATTAGCGACTGAGCCGTTCAATAAGATAGTTTCTGGTAAGAAGGTTATTGAGTCGCGTTTGTATGACGAGAAGCGTCAACAAATTAATATCGGAGATATTATTGAATTTAGTGAAAATGGTAATCCGGACAATACAGCAAAAGCACTTGTAAAAGGGTTGTTACATTATGTGTTTTTTGAAGAATTGTTTGCTGACCATGACCCATCTTTGTTTGGAGAAGAGAGTAGAGAATTTCTACTAGATCAAATTAAACAATTTTACTCAGATGAAGATGAGCGAAAATTTGGCGTATTGGGAGTCCGTCTTGAGTTGATTGACTAAAACATAAAAAAAGTATTGTAAAGATGCACTCAACGGGAGTGCGTCAACCTTTTGTTGCTCAGGAGGTTTCTCCTCTAGCAACACTCAATGAAAGGAGAGTTCTTTATGATACGTGTAAGAAGGGTGAAACCCGAAGATTTGCCAGTTGTTGCGGAACTAATGCATGAAGCTTTGGATCCGTATTATGGTGGTGATCATCGGGCACATGCTAAACGCATCGTTGAAACTGCTGCAAAAAGCACCAGGGATCGCAAGGGTCACTTTTCCGCCGCTCAACTTATGTTTGTGGCGGCCGAAGATCGTGAAATTCTAGGTATTATCAACTTCGTTGCCAAATACCAAGGCACGGTCAAAATCAGTCCGCTGATTGTTCGTGAAGAGGCTCGTGGCAAGGGTGTTGCTCGCATGCTTTTACGTAAGGTAGAAGAATATGCAAGCAGGTATCGTGCTCGGCAGATTTACTGCACGGTCTCAATAAAAAATACACTCGCCATGAGCTTCTTTCTCGCCCATGGTTACGTACAGGCTGGTCTTGCCAATCGACACTATCGTGCTGATACGGACGAAATCATGCTATACAAGGTCGTTGAACATGATGGTGTGTTTCAGGAGGAGCGTGTTATATCAGTGCGTCCTTTGGAAAAAGTTGACGAGAAGCAGGTTAAACATCTTGTCATTAGTCGATTGAAGCCCTTTTTTGACGGGGTTGATGACCGCTGGGTCAAAGCGCTCTTTGACGGATATTCCCGTCGGGACTCACGTGATCCAAATGAGAAATACAAGCTCATTTGGGTTGCAAAATCTCCTGACGGAACCGTTCTTGGTGTTGCGGCTGCAACACCGAAAAAGGGTGAGCCGATAAAGCTTATGCCTCTCGTTGCGGAGGATATCCAGGCGTTCTCGGCGCTTGTTGCTGAGTTGCCAAGTCTTCTTCGTGAATACGGCCACAAACTTTACACTCATACCGTTCCCACGAGTGTGGAAGTAGAAACTATGCAGTATCATGGTTGGCGCATTGAGGCGATGATGCCCGAAGCGTACAAACGTGGTGTTGTAACGCAACAGTGGGGACTGGTAATGGAGAAAGAAGTTATGAAGACCATGCGCGTCAAACGGCAATATTTCAACGCCATCATGGCAGGTACCAAACCGCTTGAGGTGCGGGTAGGTTACAGCAATATCAAGAAGATCCAAAAAGGTCAGCACATCCGTCTGGAAAGTGCTCGTGATCATGGGGTGGTTGAAGTTGTAGATGTGCGTATGTACAAGACATTTGCGGACATGTTGAAGCGTGAACCGGCTGGTCATATCGTTCCCGGCAACCCTGCTCCCGCTAGCGCACTTAACGTACTTCAGAGCATATACCCAAAGGATAAAGAGGCTTTGGGCGTTTATGTGTTCCAATTGAAGGTAGTTAATAAGCCGATTTCGCGGTAATTACATCTTTCGACCCGGCACCCCAGTGGTGCCGGTTTTTTTATTTTTACAAACTTGTCGTTAAATTTGAATCAACGATAGTGTGTGAGCTTTAGATTTCAGAACTGTCTTTTTCAAGTTGTTTCTTCTTCAAAGATATTCTTGATTTCATCAAATCATTCATGATTTGATTCCAGTGGTGTCAAATACCTGCAACAAGAAAACAAAAGCTCGCGAGCAAAGCTCACGAGCTTTTGCTATAATGCCTGCCATATGAAATGTGTAATTTTGGCGGCTGGAAAGGGTAGTCGCTTGCGACCTCTAACCGACAACACCCCTAAGCCCCTCATAAAAGTGGCCGGCAAGCCCCTCTTGGAACATATCGTTGAGTCACTACCGAGTGCAGTTGATGAACTTATAATTGTTACTGGTTACTTGGAGAAACAAATTCGCGACTACTGTGGTAAAGAGTTTCATGGTCGGCCGGTGACTTATGTGCACCAAGAAGAACAAAAGGGTACAGCACACGCTTTGTGGATGTGTAAGGATTTATTGAAAGGGCAAGGACGTTTTCTATTTATGTTTGCTGACGACTTACACGGAGCACAAGATATCGCTAGAGTCACCTCATTTTCTAGAGCTATGTTGAGCTTGACCACCAACAGTCCAGAGAAGTTCGGTATCATTGTCCGGAATCCAGACGGAACTTTATCTGAAATGGTGGAAAAACCAGAACATCCACCATCCAACTTAGCTTCGACTGGTGTAATGGTGCTGGATGATAATATCTTCAAGTTTGATCCATTTGCGACTGAAACAAAAGGGGAGTATTACCTCACAGATGTGATAGCTGAGTACGCTAAAGAATATCCAATTGCTGTGGTGGAACAAAGTTTATGGATTCCAGTTGGTTACCCGGAAGATATTGAGAAGGCTGAAGAGATACTACAGGCAATGAATTTAGGAGAAGGAGTGTTGAAGACAGTCCTAAAATAGATAACTGAACCACAGTCATGTGTTACTATATGACATATGGCTAAGTATGAAAAAAGACTAGAGGCTCATAAGTTGAGGAAGTCTGGTTTAAGTATTATAGCAATTGCTAAGGAACTGAACGTTGCAAAGAGCAGTGTTAGTTTGTGGTGTCGTGACCTTGAGCTAACTAAGAAGCAACGAGAACGTTTAAGACAAAATTCTATTCAGGCTGGTCATAGAGGAAGAATGATTGGTGCGCTGAAGAATAAACAAAAGAGAATTGATGAGCAGGAGCACTATAGACGTTTAGGCAAGAAAGAGATTGGTGAGCTGTCCAATCGAGACCTAACAATTATCGCTGCTAGTTTATTTTGGGCAGAAGGAGCAAAAACAGGTTCTCGTTTCACTTTTATTAACTCCGATCCAGACATGATTTTGTGTATGTATAGATTTGTAACAGAAGTTCTTAAAATAGAAAAGTCACGAATACTTGTGACTATTCAGATAAACAAAATACACGAGTCTCGTATACATAAAGTATTAGGATTTTGGTCTTCGTTGCTCGGTTTGCCCAGAAGTCAGTTTGGCAAGCCATACTACGTAAACGTGCCTCCCAAGAAGAAATACAACAATCATGAAACTTATTACGGTATAGCCCGCCTTAGGGTTAATAACGGTGCTAGTTTACAATATAAATTATTAGGTTATATTAGTGCTCTGAAGTCGTAGTGATGATTGATGGCATTGATTAAAATTTCATTGTCTGCATTAAAACTAGAATGTAAGAGTAAAATTTGCTATGCTACTCCTCACTCGCCGATGCAAGAAAATCTTTCATCAGCTTCATTCGGAAGATAAATATATATAAACTTTTTATTTACTTCCTCATACGCCGATGTAGCTCAGTTGGTTAGTAGCGCCGCACTCATAAAGCGGAGGTCGGAGGTTCAACCCCTCCCATCGGCACAACTTTAAAGCCTCGCGAGAGGCTTTTTTACTTTACGAACTTTTTATGGGCTATGTGTAACCCTAGTAATACGGAAACGCTTAAAACTGTTGGTAAAAGATACTCATGAGTGCCTTCAATTTCAATCAAGATTAGTTGTCGAGCCAATAGGAAGATTATTATTTCGAGGAGAGTTTCAATTTTGTAAGTATAAATAAAACGAACAAGTTCAATCCCAATTATCAAAGCTAAAATTCTGCGGATTAAAAAGAAAAAAGTGTCAGATTGTGACCAGTCCATTTCCATTAATGTACCAATACTAAATATAAAAAATAAAGCAGTTCCAAGTGCGATACAAGAAATTAAAAACAATTCGGCTGAACGGATTAGTTTTGGCACATCCATAATCAAGAATATTATACTTTTAATTAGCAAACGTACTAGACCAGACACAGCTACTCTCATGAGTGTTTTGCGGTCACGAATCACTAAGTATATTATTTTGCTAATGTAACAGAGGGACCCGGCTACTCTCATGGATATTTTTGGGTGGAAGGGACTCGTCCCGCTGTCGCAATGAATCGCTTCGCTCTTCAGCGCAGCTGGACGTGGCTCAGCTGTTTTATTTTCTAGGAAAGGAAAATAAAACATGCTTCCGCCCTTCGAGTCCCGACGCCAGCAAAGCAGTTTGCTGGCTTCTGGCGCGCAATAGAAAAAACCGGCAGTTGCCGGTTTTTTCTATTGCGCGCCAGACGGGACTCGAACCCGCAACCTCCCGCGTGACAGGCGGGTGCTCTAACCAGTTGAGCTACCAGCGCGTAAGTGCATTAATACACAAGTGACCGAGAGTATAGCGGTTTTTTAATTTTTTTGCAACGACTCATGTATAATTTTTCTATGACCTTAACAAAAACCCAAAAGATATTATTAAGCATAAACATTGCGGTTATTATTGGTTTTAGCTGGTACTATTTACAAGCCTTAAATTATGAATTTTTTGCTTACGCCATAACAATAGCGGTGGTAACAGTCGCGCTGTTTAGCACCCTCAAATGGACCAGGTTCCCAAATGGAATTATTGTTGGCGTCACAATCTGGGGACTGATGCACATGTTAGGTGGAAGCATTATGACAGCTGATGGAGTGTTGTATGCTTGGAGGATTCTACCAATTTTTGACGGAGGTGGAGAGTTTTATATTCTAAAATTTGATCAAGTGGTACACGCTTTCCTTTATGGGGTAGTTGGATTGATGTTTTTACATACCTTACAAAATATTATTGGTATTAAAGACAGGCGTACGTTGGTTGCTTTTATTGCTATTTTTGCTGCAGCTGGCTTTAGTATTATCAATGAAATAGTTGAGTTTTTAGCAGTGGTTAATTTGCCAGAAACGGGAGT
The DNA here is from genome assembly GCA_020428815.1 of Candidatus Kaiserbacteria bacterium. GTDB lineage: Bacteria > Patescibacteriota > Minisyncoccia > Phycocordibacterales > UBA918 > OLB19. Next base: position 9,102 of record JAGQMC010000054.1, on the reverse strand, counting down.
GGGCGGTTATCACAATACTGTACTTGATATGATCTTTAATTTAGCTGGCGCGGCAATTGCGATTATTAGTAGTTTGTGTTGGCAGAAGAAATAATATTTGCTATTCTGTTGCTCACTACATAAAAAGCCAACGTAGCTCAGTCGGTAGAGCGCATCCATGGTAAGGATGAGGTCCGCGGTTCAATCCCGCGCGTTGGCTCAGAAAATTAAAATCCCGTAAGGGGATTTTATTTTGAGGGACCAATATAGAAAGCAAGCGATTCTATTGCATTTATAGCTATATAAGCTATCTTTTAGGTTGGTTAAATTCCTGAACAGGAGACAGGAAAATGGATCGTGAACAAATTACTTTGGATTATGAGGTGTGCATGAACACTGAGTTGTTCGACCGCCTCACGGTTGAAAATGCGCTTGAGCAGGTTGGAGAGCTTCTTTCCGATTTGCACAAGAGCGAAGTGGTACTGTCGGTTAAGGACTTCACTGACAGCGCTGACACCAACTGGCTCTTCTTGTTGGATAAGGATGCTGGGCAGATAATGTCTGTTATGCAGTTTAGTCTGGCTCGGACGCCGCCGAAGTCTCACGTGTATATCAATAATGTGGTAACCCACTCGGACTATCGGCGTAATGGGTTGGGCACAGTTCTTTTGAATGAATCCTTCAGGGCTATGGTGAGGCTCTGGGGAACAGGACTGGGGGTCGAACTGACCAATAGTCCCAAGAAGGACAACGCCGGGTTCTATGAGGCGCTGGGCTTTACTTCCAGGGCTCATGATTCAGACAATCCCACGGTTGTTTGGGTCATGGATATTTGAAACCTACTCATTGGACCAACAGGCCCGCAGCTTCCGCTGCGGGCCTAGTTTGTTATTTCTTGCTATACTCACCAGCATGTCAGATACAGAGATGCGCATAAAAGAAATCGAAGAGGCTATGCTCCGGTCAGATTTTTGGAATGACTCCGGAAAGGCTCAAGCGATGATTAAAGAATTGCAGGAACTAAAAGATGAAGCGGAAGGAAAAGGTAAGTACGATAAAAATGATGCTGTTTTTACTATTGTAGCTGGCGCTGGAGGTGATGATGCCGAGGATTTTGCCCGAATGCTAGTTGAGATGTATCAAAAATATGGCGAAAGCAGAGGTTGGTCAGTCGTCATTATTGATAGTAACGCCAATGATCATAACGGCTACCGCAATATAACTTTTGAAATCCAAGGAAAGAATGCCTACGGAACGCTTCAGCACGAGTCTGGTGTGCATCGATTGGTGCGAATTTCTCCTTTTAACTCAAACGGAAAAAGACAAACTTCGTTTGTATTGGTGGAGGTTTCACCAAAATTAGACGATGTGAGTGCAGTGGAACTAAACGAAGATGATTTGGAGATATCTTTTGCGCGCTCAGGGGGTGCTGGCGGGCAGAATGTGAACAAGCGAGAGACGGCTGTGCGAATTGTTCACAAGCCAACGAACATATCAGTGAATATTTCGTCTGAACGCTCCCAGCAGCAAAATCGTGAAAAAGGCCTAGCTTTACTAGCAGGTAAATTGTTTGCTTTTCAGGAGGCACAGCGCCTGAGAGAACTGCAGGGGTTATCGATAGAAAAGACTCTAAAGATTGAATGGGGTAGTCAGATTCGGTCTTATGTCTTACATCCTTATCAGCTAGTTAAAGATCATCGAAATGATACTGAGGTGCGTGATGTTGAAAAGGTGTTAGGTGGGGGGATACAACCTTTTATTGATGCTTGTGCACATGTAGATGATCAAATTTCTGAATAATTTTTCATCATGTTATACTGTCCTGTATGATTTACTTTGATAACGTCTCAAAGCTTTATAGTGACGGACGTAGCGCTGCCTTACAAGAAGTCACCTTTCAAGTAGCACCGAAAGAGTTCGTCTCTATTGTTGGACACTCAGGGGCTGGCAAAACCACACTCCTTAAAATGATTATTGCTGAAGATAAACCATCTCATGGTAGCGTCTTTTTTGAGTCACTTGATGTACATCGTATTCCTAGAACAAAACTCCCACATTACCGTCGTAAGATTGGCACGATATTTCAGGATTTTAAACTTTTACCCCATAAAACTGCTTATGAAAATGTAGCTTTCGCTATGGAAGCCAATGGACGTAGTGATGCCGAAATTGCCGAGAATGTGCCGCATGCATTGTCACTGGTGGATTTAGAAGACAAGGCTTGGAACTTCCCGAGCGAGTTATCAGGGGGAGAGAAGCAGAGAGTTGCAATTGCGCGAGCTATTGTGAATCAGCCAGATATCATCATTGCTGATGAGCCTACGGGCAATCTAGATCCAATTGCTACTTATGAAGTGGTGCAGATTCTCCGTAAGATTAATGATTTAGGAACGACCGTTATCATGACCACTCACAATAAGGGGGTGATTGATGAAATAGAAAGAAGGGTTATTACGATGGATGGAGGACGGATAGTTCGCGATGATGCTTCAGGTAAATATGTTTTGTAATAAATTATGGTCACTGCGATAAGGAGAATTTTTAAAGCTGGGTTTGTTGGTTTTTGGAGGAATGCCTATGTGTCATTAGCCTCTATTTTCGTACTTACCATTGCACTGTTTGTAATTGGAGCCACTATGTTTATCAATCAGTTGCTGGAGACTTCTTTATCTACTCTGCAATCAAAAGTAGATATCAATGTCTATTTCGTACCTGAGGCACCACAAGATGAGATTGATCGTATTACTACAGCTGTAGAAGCATTACCTGATGTGGCTGAAGTAACCTACACCTCAAGAGAAGATGCTCTGGCAGAGTACCGAGAACGTAATCAAAATGATGCCATATCGCTGCAAGCTCTGGAAGAATTGGAGGATAATCCACTGGGTGCAAACATTGCAATTCAAGCCAAGGAGACTTCACAGTATGAGAGTGTAGCTCGCTTTTTAGAAGAACAAAAATCCTTAGAACAAGCCAATATACCTGTCATTGATGTCATTAACTACGAAAAGAATAAAGATTCAATCGATACGTTAACTAATATTATTAATGCCACTAAGAGTGCCAGCTTTATTGTGATGATTATCCTGTTGGTAGCAGCGGTGCTCATTACTTTCAATACTATCCGACTTGCCATCTACACTTCACGGGAGGAAATTGCGATTATGCGTTTGGTAGGGGCAGGCAACATGTTTATTCGTGGGCCATTTATGTTGCAAGGAATAATGTACGGCTTTGTCGCTGGTATTCTGTCGCTGTTACTATTTTACCCACTGTTAGTTTGGTTGGGACCACGTACAGAAGCTTTCTTTGAATTGAATCTATTTACCTACTATATGGCTAATTTTGGAGAAATCTTTGGTATCTTGGTTGGTATTGGGGTGGTACTAGGTCTTCTGTCTAGTACTTTTGCAGTAGCTCGTTATCTACGAACTTAATTTTTTACTATGTCTAAGAAAATAAAGAAATCTACAACGACCGTAAAGCGGTCGTCTGCTAAATTCATTTTTGTGGTTGGTGGAGTGATGAGTGGAATTGGTAAAGGGATTACTTCATCTTCAATCGCGCATGTATTACAAGCTCGAGGGAATAAAGTAACGGCTATTAAAATTGATCCGTATATTAATGTTGATGCAGGCACTATGAACCCAACCGAACACGGTGAAGTGTTTGTATTGAGAGATGGACTAGAAACAGATCAAGATATGGGAAATTATGAGCGTTTTTTAGGTGAAGACTTACCCTCAATAAATTACATGACAACCGGTAGTGTCTATCAATCAGTAATAGAAAAAGAACGTAATTTGGGTTATGAAGGCAGAAACGTACAGGTAGTGCCGGATATTCCAGAAGAAGTGATAAGTCGAATCAAATCTGCTGCCAAGACAGCTAAGGCAGACGTAACATTAATTGAGGTTGGAGGCACGGTAGGTGAATACGAAAACCTACTTTTTATTGAAGCCATCCGAATGATGCGGAGCGAGATGCCAGAAGATGTGGCGGTGGTGATGGTTAGTTATCTGCCTGTTCCGGGCTCGATTGGAGAAATGAAGACCAAGCCAACTCAGCACGCTGTTAGAGTACTTGGTTCAAATGGGGTGACACCTGATGTGATAATTGCTCGTAGTCCAGAGCCGGTTGATGATAAGCGTAAGGAAAAGATTGCGCGTTTTTGTAATGTAAAAGTAGAAAATGTAATTTCAGCACCGGATTTAGAAAGTATTTATGATATACCATTAAATTTTGAAGAGAGTAATTTGTCTCAAATACTATGTAAAAGATTAAATCTAAGTCCGAGAAAGAAGGCTGACTTAAGTGCTTGGAAACGATTTGTTCGTAGTTCTAAAGCGGGTACTGATACTGTGAAAATAGCGGTAGTGGGCAAGTATTTTACTTCTGGTGATTTTGTTCTGTCTGACGTATACATTTCTGTTCTTGAAGCTATAAAATTTTCAGCTTACAAACTCAAGCTCATTCCAGAGATTACTTACCTGTCATCTCAAGACTTTACAGACAAAAAGAATCTTAAGCAGTTAAAGAAATTTGATGGAGTGTTAGTGCCTGGTGGTTTTGGTACAACTGGAATTGAAGGTAAATTAAATGTGATTGAGTATGTTAGGAAGCAGGGTATCCCTTATTTTGGGATTTGTTATGGAATGCAGTTGGCAGTTTTAGAGTTTGCTAAAAATGTGGCAAAGATTAAAGGAGCGAGTACTGAGGAAATCAATCCAGATGCCGAACATCTAGTAATTGGTGTAATGGATGAACAGCGGGAAAAGATTGCCAATCATGATATGGGCGGAACGATGCGCCTCGGAGCATATCCAGCCGTACTGAAGGCCGGTACGACGGCAATGAAAGCCTATCGAACCAAAGAAATCAGCGAGCGACACCGTCATCGCTACGAAGTGAACCCCGAGTTCATTGAAAAACTAGAGTCTAAAGGTCTGGTTTTTTCCGGCACTTCACCAGACGGCAAGTTGATGGAAATTGCCGAACTTCCAGTCACCGACCATCCATTTTTTGTCGGGGTGCAGTTTCACCCTGAGCTGCAAGCCAGACCGCTTGACCCACATCCACTTTTTACTGCTTTTGTGAAGGCATCTTACGAAACTGATTAAGGCTCTTTAATCAAAGAGAAGTTTATGTTAGTCTATGGCGCAGTCAGTAATGACTGATAAAAAATACCGGATCGTCTAATGGTATGAAAATCATACAAATCTCGTTCGCTCGGGTATAGAAGAGGTGTTTCAAAAATTTATATTCATCGCTACCGGATCGTCTAATGGTAGGACACTTGGTTTTGGTCCAAGTAATCGGGGTTCGAGTCCCTGTCCGGTAGCGATGAACGGAAATTGAAACACCTCTTCTGCACCTCTCGCTCACTCATTTGTAGGACACTTGGTTTTGGTCCAAGTAATCGGGGTTCGAGTCCCTGTCCGGTAGCAAATGCAAAAACCACCCGAGAGGGTGTTTTTTGGTATACTCAGGTCATGGAAGAATACAAGCATCAGTCTGAAAGTATTGAAAAAATAAAACCTTCTGGAATCATTGCCGGAGGTCCAGGAATCGGTAAAACTACTTTTGTAGAAAATTATTCAGATCAACTAGTAGTACTGGACTTAGATTCAAATCCGTATCGCAAATATCCTGCTTGGCCAGATAATTATCTTAATGTAATAGAAAATGAAATCACTGGAAATAATTTGGTACTGATCAGTTCTTATCCAGAAATTGTCAAAGAGCTGGTGAGTAGAGGGTATGAGGTTACTGTTGTTTGTGCAGGCGAAAGTCTGGAAGATGAGTATAGAGAGCGCTATGTTGCTAGAGGCAATCGGCCAGAAATGGTCGAAAGACTTATAGAATCAGCTTTTGCTAGTAATGACGAACAGATACAAAGATTTGATGGTGCGAAAGTTATTTTTTTGAAGGCAGGTCAATATTTGACAGACATACTTGATTTATAAAAGTTCTAACGTCGTCCCGGACAGCTAGTCGCACTAGAAGTTGTAGATAAGGCTCCAACTTAATTTAAGCTCTAGTCATGTGCTTGCCGGCTAAATGTCGGTGTGGTAGTTTCAGAGGAGATTGTTACTTTCAGCGTGAGGGAATAGATATGAGATATAAGTTGGTGTTTCTACTGGCTTCACTTTTGTTTAGCGGATGGTCTTTTGCTAATCAGAGTGAATTTTCTTCTGCTAGTTGGCCAAAGTACGAAACTTTGGTTGCTCAATCTATCTTGAGTAGAGCTGACAGAGTTGAGAAGCTGACTGGCCTTAAATTTGATTTAGATTGGTCACCAAAAGTCAAAATTCAACCAAACTTTGGTTCGAACCATGATTCACTAGTCTCTACTTACGACGCAGACACGCAAACGGTGTTTGTACCATTGGGATTTGTTTTGGATGTCGGAATGAGGTATGGCGATGTGTTCAGCGTTTCTTCTGAAGCAGAAATGATTAAGGACCCAATTTTTATAAAATTGGCAGATTCTGTACTGGGGGAGATTTTGCTAGATCAAGCCAGCCGACGTTGGTTCAATCACTCGTTTTATGGTTCAAGTTGGTTGAGTGAAGCAACTGGTGAAATGTTGCTGGGTCTAAATATTTTTGCGGAGGGTTTTAGACAATATATCGAAACATTGGATGACGATAAAGTTGTATCGGCGTTTGATTTTCCGGAGTCGATGTCTCGGTCTGAAGGGTACTCTTTCGTGGGAGTGAGTCGCAATGGAGGATTGTGGTTAGTGAAAGATATTGTCAATCTGTATCGAGAAAGAGGATTGAAGTGGTTGCTTAGTAATTCCTTCGTTCCAACCGATACATTGCGACGCGATGCTGTGTTCTTTAGAGAAAGGGCTTTACGTGAACTCAGTCAGATTGATCCTGATAAACTCGCACAAAAGAAAGATGAGTTTGACAGACTAATTAAAGATGTTTCATTGCAATTGGTTTTGAGTGATTTGGTGTACACCCAAGTCTCAGGAACGATTTATTCAATCCCTAAAAATATCATTGCTTTGACTCAACGACATTGGTTGCCTGGGGGTCAGATGGCCTATTTGGTCAGTGTTCAACCAGCCTTTCTTTTAGAGGCGCCAGAGATTTTGTTTGAGCACGTTGTCTATCATGAGCTGTGCCATATAAAAAGACGGGATGTCATTCCAACGCGTGAAGTAGAAGACGGCACAGAGCAGTGTGTATCTAATTTTGTCGGCCAGGCTCGGTATCAAACCTACTTAGATACTCTGTTAAGTTGGACTCCGAAAGATGAGGATTTGAAGCAGGCTCGAGCGGAGGTGTTGGGTAATCTTGGAATTTGGATTTTAGTGAAAGATAAGGAAATGTCGCTCACTGATTATCTGACAGCAAGATATTCTAAAAATAATTGAAGTACGTTAGTGCGGTCTATTAAGACCGCACTTTTTATATCGTGTTATCATTTTTTATGACTATTCTTTAGAGAGTTCACAACAATGAGTGTAAATAATAAAAAACTAGAATATAACCGCAAGATTCACATCTTATCCTTATCAGCCACTAAGTTTGGTGATGGTTTGGTCGACCCTAAATTGGTGTTGGCGTGGCTTTTGAATAGTTTAGGAGCTGGGTTATTTTGGGTCGGTCTTTTGGTGCCGGTACGAGAAGCTGGCGCTTTACTACCACAACTATTTACTGCCAATTATCTACGTAGAGTCAGAATTAGAAAATGGTGGTGGGTCATTGGTTCTTTGGTACAAGGGGTAGCAGTATTGGCTATCGCCTTGGTTGGACTTAACTTCACTGGAAATCTAGCTGGCTTGTTAATTATTTTTAGTTTGAGTGTTTTTGCTATTGCTCGAAGCATTTGCTCAGTCAGCTACAAGGACGTAATGGGGAAGACAGTAGAAAAACCCAAGCGAGGTCTGGTGACGGGCACCGCTTCTTCAGTTGCAGCCTTCGGAGTTTTGCTTTTCGGTCTTTTATTGATGTTTGGCGTCATTGAGCAAAGACTGCTGGTTTTTTTGGCTCTTTTTCTCGCAAGTTTTTTATGGTTAATCGCCGGCTGGCAATTCTCTAGTTTAAGGGAAGAAGAAAGTGAAATTTCAGTCTCTAATGACGAGTCAGTTATAAAAATGTATTTTGGCTATCTTACTAAAGACGCCGAACTGCAAAAATTTCTAGTGGTCAGAGCTTTGCTGACCGCTACGGCAGTGGCTCCACCGTTTCTCATACTATTAGCAGAATCTGAAACAGCTAGTCTCTTGTCTCAGTTGGGCGGTTTGGTGGTGGCGTCTTCGTTTGCTACTTTTTTATCCGGTCGAATTTGGGGTAGTTTATCCGACCGCTCGTCATCGATGGTTTTAGCTTTGTCTGGTTTGGCGAGTACTGTTTTCTTAATAATAGCTTTAGGGGGAGCGAGCGCTGGTTGGTATAACTCATCGTGGTTTTTGCCAGTTATTTTGTTTGGAGTTATGGTGAGTTACCAGGGGGTACGCATCGCCCGTTCTGTTCATTTGGTTAATTTAGCCAACGAAAAAACCCGAGCGGCTTATACTGCTATCTCCAATACCATTATCGGAGTGGTTTTGTTGGCTACGGGACTCTTTGGATTATTGGCTGAGGTGTCTGGAGTACAGATGGTCGTTTGGTTTTTGGTGGGAATGAGTTTGCTGGGTGGATTAATTAGTTTTAGTCTAGAAAATCCTTAGAGTATAAATTATAGCTTTCGGTTTAAGGTCGTTGTGAAATTTGTTAAACTAAGCGGGTATGAAAAAAGGATATATTGTAAACATTGAAGAAAAAACCGTAGAAAATACTGATTATAGACGAGTTTTGTATACGGGTGAACATTCACAATTAGTAGTAATGAGTATTGAGCCGGGTGATGAGATTGGGGAAGAGGTTCATCATTTAGATCAATTTATTAGAATTGAAAAAGGTTCTGCTAAGGCCATTCTAAACAAAACTGAAGAACATCAATTGGAAGACGACTGGGCGGTGATAATACCAGCTGGTACTGCTCACAATGTAATAAATAATGGAGACGAGACTTTGAAATTGTATTCTATCTACACTCCACCAGAGCACAAGGATAGTCTTGTGCAACCGACAAAAGCAGATGATGCTGAGGTGCATTTTGATG
>JAGQMC010000053.1 GCA_020428815.1 Candidatus Kaiserbacteria bacterium | reverse complement strand
GTTCATACATTCAAGCATTCAAGAACGATGTGAGCTATGCAACACAGTGGTCCGAGCTGATGACAACTGACCAACGACTACAAGAAACCACTACTGACTTGATTGCCTTTTTGAATAACGAGCCACTTGCAACCGATAGCAACTGGTGGGGCTGTACCGCATACGAACACAATCAATGTTCACAGCAAGGTATACGGGGTGTTATCGAGAACGAAAATGATTTTGTAAACGTAGTTGAGTTCTGGTACCAAGTTCGCAACAATCTATTTCACGCTGGTAAAGACCCCGACAGTAAAAGAGATGAGCAGTTGGTAGCGTTTGCATACAACACATTATCAGTATTTATGGGTAAAGTACTGATAGCTGAAATGGAGCAACGAACAATGGTCCCGTCATCGTGGGAAGATTTTGAACATCGCTTCTTCTCTGGCAGTGCTGAAGCACAAGTAAAAACAAACAAAGGCACGGGCTGTGCTAACGTGTATGAACTTTTATTTATTGACGATGCCGAGTTGCCAGTACTCTTTGAGGGTACGCTCATAGACCGTAAATACTTGGTTGATAAAGTGGTGTTTCATCTAATCAACCTCTACGGTGACGATGATTTATTTAGAGAAGAATGGGACCGTGTCAAAAGTTACGCTCGAACACCTGAACAACGAGACATCATCCGACAATACTTCAAACCACGAGATTACTTTCCATTTGATGACGAGTAAATACGCTATACTGAAACTATATGAACGAAGTACGCATCCACAACAAAGCTGCAACAATGGGTCACTCTGTCAGTGATTTTTACCCTCTCTTTGGGATTTTAGGGATTGTAGCAACTTTGACTACAATCAGTGTCATTGCGTTCAATCAAGACCTTATGTTGGCATTTATGGGCTGGTTCTTTTTGGTTTTTGGTGCTCTCAAAACAATCCGTATCAAAGGTTTTGTAGAAGCGTATCAGATGTATGATGTGCTCGCTAAAAGAAGTAAAACCTACGCATATATCTATCCTTTTCTTGAGTTAGGATTTGGATTAGCATATTTGTTTACGTGGCAGATAGAAGTAGTTTCAGCGGTTGTGGTCGTGGTTATGCTTATTGGTGCATATGGTGTGTATTTGAAACTCAAAGAACGTGAAGAAATACCGTGTGCGTGTCTAGGAACAGTATTCAAAGTGCCAATGACGTGGGTCACGCTTGGTGAAGACCTGCTAATGGCAGGTATGGCACTGATGATTTTGCTATAATCTATTGTAATGAACTGGACCGCTAAAATACTATCTGCAACCCTCCTGACGTTCTTTCTAGGAACAATGTTTTTCAGTTTGTTCCATATGTCTATGGGAATGGATATGACAGGCAGTATGTCTGACTGTCCGTTTATGGCTCACGAGGAAGTAATCTGTACAATGAACCTTGCTGACCATATTGGAGCGTGGAAGTCAGTGTTCTTGTCTACAGTACCCGTTCTAATCCTACTTCTGGCTGTTGCAGGCGTAGCAGTATTTGTTGCTTCTGTCGCTCCAAACCTACTTCGCAAAATACAGTATGCGTCACCGCCACAATGTAGATGGCTGGAAATACGAACGTACACATTTTCATATCGACCACTACAAGAACTGTTCTCAAACGGTATTCTTCACCCTAAACTCTTTTAGTACATCGCTAGCAGATTTACTAGCAACCTAAAAGAACATAATGAAATATATATTGAGTATTGGAACAATCTTTGCTGTACCATTTCTTTCTCAAGCACACGACGGTGAGCACACAACCAGTGCTTGGTATCAAGAACCAATCACCATACTGTTAGCAGTCAGTGCATTGATAGCAGTAGCGTTTCTTCTATACGGAGTAACAAAAAGAAATCGTAACTACATTGCAGTTCCAGCAATCGCTCTAGCGTTAGTTGTGACATCCTACATAGGGTTCAACACAATGAACACTGTTGAATATCAACCTCAACTAGCAGTAGCAAACTTTGGAGACGGACAAACAGTTACGTTATACAAAAGCCCAAACTGTGGCTGTTGTAGTGGTCACGCTAAAGCACTTGAAGAAGCGGGCTTTTCAGTAACCATCGAAGAAACCAATGACTTGGATACAGTGAAGCGAACACACAACATTCCAGCTGACGGAGCCAGTTGTCACACTTCAGTGATTGGTGACTACGTAGTTGAAGGTCACGTTCCATTGGAAGCGATTGAAAAACTACTAGACGAAAAACCAGCTATTGCTGGTATTGGGCTAGCAGGTATGCCGATTGGCACACCAGGAATGCCAGGAAGAAAACTAGCACCATATGAGGTGTATCAGCTATCTGATACAGGTGAAACATCCTCTTACCTCACACTATAAAGTTATAATCATCTAATACACGACTATGAACAACCAAACTATATTAGTGGCTATTATCGCTCTACTTATTGGCGGTATTGGTGGCTACGCTATTGCAGACAAGAACACATCTCACGATACTCGTGGGTATGAAAAAGAAGTAGCAAATAACTCATCTATGGGTATGCACCAAATGCCCGACGGCTCAATGATGGGTGGCGAGAACACAATGATGGGAATGAACGGTATGGACCATATGATGGGTATGATGGTATCGAGTGAACGTGAGTTTATTGAGGGAATGATACCGCATCATCAGGAAGCAGTGGATACTGCTAAAGAAGTGATTGCCCGAGGTGGCTCAACACCAGAAATCAAACAGCTGGTAGAAAACATTGTCGTTGCTCAAGAAGCTGAAATCGCTGAAATGAAGCAATGGTATCAGGATTGGTACGGTGAACCCTACGCTGACAATGGCGAATATATGCCAATGATGCGTGACTTATCTAATCTGTCAGGAGCAGAAATCGACCGAGTGTTCCTTGAAGATATGATTGGACACCATATGGGAGCGATTATGATGGCTCGAAGTGTCCAACCATACATTGAGCGAAATGAGATTGCTGAACTGACACAAGCTATAGTTTCTTCTCAATCAGCTGAAATAGCTCAAATGAGACAAATGTTGCAAGGGTTGTAAAAAAAACGACAATCAAACAAAAACAGTCCGCTAAGGGCTGTTTTTGTTTATCTTGTTGTTAGTAAAATCAGGTCTTCAATGTTTGATTTGATATATTCTCTGCTATTATAGAGTTCTGAAAGCCAAGCTAATGGGTCACAAAGAATACAATGTACTAGCTGATTTGTTACGTAACATGTTACGTAACAAGCTACGTAACAAATAGTTTGTAACGGTTGCAAATTGTTTAGGACAGACAATAAAAGTAGTACACAGTTTATTATTGACAGACCACCTTCAAAATTTAATAGTTAGGTTAGGAGTAAATTTGTTACCACAACCCTATCATTGGACAACGGAGAGTGACTATGAATATCGATCAGGACTTCATTGAGTGGTGTGCACAGAAGTTTACGGCTGGTCTTGACACTAGCAACGACAGACTTCTCAGTACCTTAATAAAACACGCTGAACTTTTCTCAAGGACCCTGACGGCTATGATGGAGACCTTCGCAAGTGAGTACCCCAAACACATCAAACTCCCTGCGGATAAACATCAAATCGCCCAACAGGTTTTACACTACTTAGGTGTCCCCTTGTTAGACACCAAAACCAAAGCAGCGTGAAGTCACATCTACCCTCCGGCCAAACTTTCATATAAGGAACGTGTGGCCGGTTTTTGCGCTTGTTTTTTTAATAAATACTGGCAGACTTAATAAATGCGCACTAGACTCATAAAAGTTAGCCCTTCCGGTAAACCCAATTCAGCTATCACAGAAGCCGCCCGATTCATCAAAGCCGGTGAGGTAGTAGCTTTTCCAACCGAAACCGTCTACGGACTAGGGGCTGATGCTATGAACGCTAAAGCGGTGAAGAAAATTTTCGAAGCCAAGGGCAGACCGGCAGATAATCCTTTAATTGTTCACATATCTGGACTAAACCAACTTGATTCAGTGGTGTCTGAGATAAATGATTCTGCCCAGAATTTGATTGATAGTTTTTGGCCGGGCCCGCTTAGTATTGTGATGAAGAAAAATCAGAAAGTGCCTAATATCACCACGGCAGAGCTTGATACTGTCGTGATTAGATTCCCAAGCCATCCAATCGCTCAAGCACTCATATCTGCAGCTGGCACACCAATTGCCGCACCTTCGGCCAACTTGTCTGGAAAAGTAAGTCCGACTAAGGCAAAACATGTAGTATCAGACCTAAATAAAAAGATTCCTATCGTAATAGACGGTGGTCCAATTAAATACGGTCTAGAATCAACGGTAGTTGACTGTACTGGTGAACATCCGGTCATTTTGCGCCCAGGCTCAATCACTTATGAAATGATAAAGACTGTTGTGCCAGATATAGAGAATTTGAGCAAAAAAAGCGAACTTCGTTCACCTGGTATGAAATACCGGCACTACGCTACAGAAACTCCAATCACTCTATTTACTGGTCAACCCAAAGCCACTGGCATTAAAATAAAGAAATACTTAGCTGGACAGGACGTAAACAAGTTAATTGTCTTATGGCATGATGGTGATTTTTCAAAATTACCAAACCACTTTAAATTACCGGCCAATGCCTATGAAGCTGCACCTATCCTTTTTGACACAATGCGAGGTGTAGATATGGCAGCAGAACAAATAATCATTCAAGGTTACCCGCCAGAAGGAATTGGTGCAGCAGTCATGAACCGACTTGAAAAAGCGGCTACTGAGATAATAGAAGCTTAATAAATTAGCTTAAAAGCTACTGTTTACTTTTCCAGACAACATCTTGTCTAACCAGTAAGTCTCCAGCTTGTTCCGGATTAGCCATAACCTCCTCTACAATCCGTTCGGCACGTACACCTTGAGACGCCTTAACTAAAACCACATCACCATTAGCTAGAAGTTGTTGCAATTCTTTGCCAGCCCTACCTACTTCTTCGTACTGGTAAATGTTTTTATCTGACATTCCAGCTGACAATGCCCCTTCTGCAAAATACCGAGCTCTTACTCCCACAGTCAACAAAATATCGGCAGTTTCTGCTGCTATAGCGCCAATTCGCTTATGTTCAGCCGCTGAAAACTTACCTAATTCCAACATGTCACCAAGAACGGCAATCTTTCGCTTGGTGTACTTAATTTCGTTTAAAGCTTGTAAAGCCTGTTCGCAAGCAATTGGTGAAGAATTATAAGTGTCATCCAAAATGACAGATGATTTTATACCAGAAATAATTCGCATTCGTCCTGGCGGGGTGGTTAGTGAATTTAGAGCTTGTGCTGCAGTAGTGATTGGAATAGACAGTTCATCCGCTACTGCAATGGCTGCAATACAAGAATAAACGTGCTGTGTGCCGACCGTACCACCTATCTTAATAGTCACTTCATTTTCCATGTGAGTAGCTTTAAATTGCATAGCCACTGGCTTATCATCACGATACACCACTTCATCTGCTCTGGCGGTAAAATCCGTTTCTAAGTAACGACCATAGCCAATTCTGGTTTGTAGGACCTCAGACAATTGTTTTTTTATGATTGCATCATCGTGATTATAAATTAGTCGGCCGTCTGGTTTCATGGCTTGAACTAGTTTCATTTTTTCTTCTATTACCGCTTGAGGAGTTTTGAAATATTCTACGTGTACCGGAACTTCAGGCAAACGAGTTAGAACTACTATACTCGGGGTCAACCACTTAGTTAAACGATCCATATCCCCCAGTCGATCGATTCCGGTTTCTAAAACCAGCACTTCTGGATAAGAACGTGAAAATAAGGCGATAAAGAAACCATCAAAAATATTTTTAAACCACTTAAAGGGATTATTCCAAACATTTGGTAACCCTAGAACAGTGAGAGGTACACCAAGTTCAGAATTAAAACTTTTTTCACTTTTACGAGAGTAAACATTATTTTTAATGGCAGCGAAAATTGCATCTTTGGTGGAGGTTTTACCAACACTCCCAGTCACCGCTATCACTTTTGGTTTGTGACGCTTTATTAAAATCGCTGCTTCAAGGGTTAATATTTTTACAACCAATGCCTTAAAAATTTTTTTCATACTGACTTATCGATCTGGAGGTATTTCATAATAGTTGATCAGAAACTTCGCAATATCCATAAAGGGTTCAGTCAAGGTCTCTGAAGCATAACTAACCCCCTGTGGTTCTACAGTATACATGAAAACAATAAATTCTGGTTCAAACGCTGGAAAATACCCAAAGAATGAGTGCAGAAATTTATCATCATAATATCCCCCATTTATTGGGTCAGGAATTTGGGCAGTACCGGTTTTAGCGGCCACACTATGATGTGGTAATGCCACAGTTCCACCTCGTAAAGCATCATCAACCACAATTGATAACATCCGAGAAATCTCCTCACTAGTTTCTGCTGAAAATACTTGTTTACCGGCAGGGTATCTAATCTCCTTGACTTCCCCGGTATTGTACTGAATTTCCTTTACTAAGTGTGGAGTAACTAACTCACCACCGTTACCAAGGGTTGCCAAGGCTCTAGTAGCAGCAATCGGAGTCATCGCAATTCCTTGTCCAAACGAAGCAGTGGCGTATTCAACATCACGAGGTGAGCGCAAGTTATCTACCAAGCCGTGTGATTCATTAGGTAAATCTATACCGGTTTCACTTCCCAGCTTTAGATTGAGAAAATAGTCACGAAACTTATCCTTACCCATTCTCTGCACAATAAAAGACACCCCGGTGTTAAGTGACTGATTAAGTATCTCTTGCATTGGTACAGTACCTCGTCCTCGCCCATCGTAGTTTTTAATAACAAAATCATCTAACTCAATAGAACCAGCGTCATAGTAGGTAGTGGCAGGAGTAATCGCTCCAGCATCTAATCCTGAAGCCATTGTTAATGCTTTAATAGTGGAACCAAACTCGTAAACATTTTCCACTAATGGATTTTGAAACTGGTCTATCGTAGCTTGACTACGATCATTCAAATTGAAACTCGGCACAGCGTTCATGGCGATAATTTCTCCATTCTGTGGATTCATGATAATGGCCCCCGTTAACTTACTTTCATAAGTATTATTTGTCTGGAGTAGTATTTCATCCAACATCCTAGCAACTGAAGGCTCCAGTGTAGTCACTAAATCACCAGTTTTAGTTTGCTTTCTTTGGTAAACCAGATCACCTAAGTTACTAAATAATTCAGCGAAAAAATTGACTGACATTACCTGCCTTTCTTCGTACAAAACATCATCGTACTGACGTTCTAAACCATACTTACCGTGTAGTTCAGTACCTTCATCACCATAACCAACAAAACCAATGATTCGTGCGGCTAGTGAACCGCCCGGGTAATATCGCCAACGATTTCGATATAGTAGAGCTCCGTCCAAATTCATCTCTTCAATGCTATGCGCTTGTTCTTCTGACAATCGACTAGCTAATTCTACGTACACGCGATCCGAGACTGATAAACGATCGCTACATCTATCTACTGAAACATCAATGAAGTTTTGTACTTTTTCACAGAAACTATCTGCTGAGATAGTTAAATGAGTTGGATTTGCAGCTAAAACATAACCATATTGAATAGAGGCAGCAGAGAAAGTCTCCCCGTCTCGCTTAGTAAAATTTATCGAGCCGCGTGAGTACAAATCAGATTTAGTATGAACATACTGACTTTCGGCTTTATCACTATAGACATCAGCTTGAACCACTTGGATTTGGTAAAGTCTGCCAAGTAACAGAAAAGCCCCCAGCATCACTACGACTGAAAGAAAGCGAACGCGAAAAACCAGCTGTGGACGCTTCATATGATTATTAAAATAAGTAATTTATCATAGCAAAGTAGAGCAAAGATCTCTCTGTCTAAATTATAGCAACAAAGTTATATTTACTTTGAAACTATGCTAATTTCCACCAAACACCAAGCTTGCACCTTCTCTTGAAACAAATACCTTCGGAGTATCGGTGAAGTATTCATTAAGTCCAGCTATTTCGGTTGCAATCACATGCTGTGACTCAATATAATCTGCCTCAAGTTGAGCAATTTCTGTATTAAGCTTATGTTGCTTTTGTACATGTTCACCACGTAGCACCACATGTACCACTGACATATTCAAAAAATACAAATATAAAACCATCATGGTTACCAAAGTACTAGTGGTAAACAAAGTGAGTTTTGAAATTTTAATTGTATCGCGACTTTTTTTCATGGTATTCACTCTACGTTTTTGTAATGACTCGTAATTTTGCACTCCTTGACCGAGGGTTTGCGGCCAATTCTTCATCCGAAGGAGTAATCGGTTTTTTGGGCGTAAGTACACCCAACTCGGCTTCTTTTAGTTCTCTGAATGAGTGTTTTACAACTCTATCTTCGATACTATGAAAAGTAATGATGGCCATAATTCCGCCGGGCTCTAGTGTGGTAAAACCTTCCTTGATAAACTTTTCAAGCACAGTCAGTTCATCGTTGACAGCAATTCGTAAGGCTTGAAAGGTTCTAGTAGCTGGGTGAATCTTCTGGCGTTTAGCGAACTTTGGTAAGGCTTTTTCTACAACCGCAACTAAATCATAAGTAGTCGTGATTGGTTTTTGCTTTCTTGCTTCAATAATTGCTTTTGCAATTCGGCGAGAAAATCTTTCTTCAGCGTAACCGTACAATATGTCTGCAATCACATGTTCTTCCCAATCATTGATAATGTCGTAAGCTGTAAACGGATAATTGTCAGGGTGACCAAAGGTCATATGGAGAGGTCCTTCATGTGAAAATGAAAATCCTTTTTCACCATCACTAAATTGCTCCATTCGCCAACCAAGATCTGCCAGAATGCCATTTACTTTATGTATATGTAAAGAACGAAGTATCTTCGTAATATTGCCAAAGTTATCGTTTATCAGATGGACCTGTGGAGAGGCATCTTTAAACTGATTTTTAACTAAGGCAGTTTCATCGGCGTCAACTCCGATGTAACAACCATCTTTTCCTAAGCACTTTATGATTTCTTTGGCATGTCCTCCGGCACCAAATGTCGCATCAAAAACAATACTTTTTTCGGTCAGCCTTAGGCTATCCACTGCTTCATGCAGTAAGACTGTTTTATGTGTCATATAAAAGGTGATTCGTAGAAACTTATAGTTTCTACAGGACGCCAATATCTCCAAGCTTTTCGGCGAGGGCATCCGCCTGCTTTTCGATTGAGCGCTTATAGGTCTCCCATCGTTCCTCATCCCAAATCTCGATACGATCATGGATACCAGCTAAGACAACTTTGCTGTCTAACTGACCAAAATCTTTCAAGAAGTCTGGCACGAGAATACGTCCAACTGAATCTACCTCCACCTCTACAGCTCCCGATAAGAAGAATCGATTGAAACTTCTGGTATCCGCTTGGCCGAGAGGCAGCTGACCAACTTTATCAGTGATCCGCTGCCACTCTTTGAGCGGGTAAACAAAGAGACAGTTATCGAGTCCTCGAGTGATCACAAGTTTTTTCCCAAGTTCCTTACGCCATTTACTGGGCAAGGACAGCCGTTTCTTGGGATCCAACGTATGCTTGTGTTCACCGATTAACATAAAACTCGATAGTAATAAGTAGCGAGCTACTTACCCGAGTGAATCTCCGAACTTGTCACAATAGCAGAGTTATATATCTGAAAACTTTGGTAATTAGTTCTCAGATACATCTCTCTGTGTGGAGAATTGTGACAAGTTCGGAAACTCACTCTGGTTTACTCTATTTCTAGAGTATACCACTATCTCCCACCACCCATACATTCTATAACACTTCGTCCCACCAGCAACCACTTTATACACAGGTGCCCCCACAAATAAAAACCGGTGAATCGCTTTGCGATTCACCGGTTTTTATTTCTTTGCTATTTCAACCTCAAACGATTTACAATAAAATCTCTATCGAGGGTACTTAAGAACCACCCCACCTTGGGTCCACTTTCCTTTCCCAAAAACAGCTTATAGATGGTCGAGAAAAATTCTTTTGGAGATAATCCGCTCTCATCTTTAACTTCGTGAATTAGTTCATGTAACTGTTGACCGTCTAAAGTATCCGTCTCGGAGATTTTGTCAGCCAACTTACTCACTGACACTTTTTGTTCTTCAGTTAAAGTACCTGCAATTTCCGGCAATGAATCTTGAAGTTCAAAAATGAACTTGCCATCTGCATATTCACGCAACCATTGCTTGGCGTACTTAGCCCGCATGTCTAACTCAGCAATATCTAAATCCGTCAGTTCTCCTTCTTTCATTTTAGCGACCTCCTCATATATATCCATGTGTGGCATCTGAACCAAAAAAGCGACTTGTGAAAATCTTGGCAGGAAACGCTGAGGAAACTCCCCTCGCTCATCTGGTAAGTGAATAAACTTGAATAGCTGTGTATCATCATCCTCTACTCCACTCCAGTATTTTTCTGCGAGACGGTCATAATCATCAAACAGAATTGGAATCGCGTCACCTTCAGGATCAAAACTAATCTGGCGATTAATCGGAGTTTTGAGGAGTAACAAACGCAAAATGTGTGGCGGTAATATATGCGCCATCTCTTTGGCAGTCGCTGCATTTCCTTTCGAAGACGACATTTTTTTACCACCTACCAAGAAAAACTCATTGAACACTCCATATGGAGGTTCATGCTCAAATACTTCACGACAAATCGCTTCTGCCACCTGTCTAGAACCTCCTTTTGTATAGTGATCCTTACCACCACCTTCAAAATCTATACCTTTGGCCACGAATTTTGCCGGCCAATCTAATTTCCAAGGAAACTTAGCATTACCATCAAACGGAGACATTTCGCCGGAATGACCGCAACCTTCAGCCCAGTCAATAGTGTCTGATGAACATTCGTAAGTAACATTCTCGCCATCAAAACCAGTCACTTTAGTAGCACTTAAGTTGCCACACTTCTCGCAAATGACATTAATTGGGTACCAATCTGCAGGTTTTTCACTTTTGGAGATTCGGTAGTAAATTTCTCTAATCAAGTCACGCTTTTCTAGTGCCTGCTTAATTAGATCATTCATAACGCCGCTACGATAAAGCTCGCTAGCTCGATAAACACTGGCGCCAAAACCAACTTGCTCCAATACTTTTACATATTCTTGACCATACAACTCAGCGAGATTATCAAAACCAGCTTCCGGCGAAGGAATATTACAGAGTGGCACACCCATATACTTTTTGTACTCAGCCTCATCAAGATAGCTCGGAATACCGTCCATTGGGTCAAAGTCATTGATTTCAAACCAGAAGTTAACGTTTACGCCACGGGAGCGAAGTACATCTGCAGTAATGGCGTGTAGAGATGCACTACGAAGAGAACCAACGTGCACTTTACCAGACGCGGTTTTTTCATCTCGTACCACAATTGGCTCACCAGACTTTATTTTGTCGGCATAGCGGCGTTCCACTTCATCAGCGATTTTATGTGCCCAAAACATAAAGGTTATCCTAACTTACAGACAAGAAAATTGAAAGTCCTTTCTACAAACTCAAAGTTGTGTAAAGTGACCAGATACTAGGAGAAGAAAGAAAATAGCGGAAGGCGTACTTGATGTACGACGACCGCTATTTTACTGCACTTCGACAACGTAGATGGTTGCTTTACGCAACTTTGAGGACCTTATATTTCTGTTTTCCTACAGGAGTCTCAAATTCAAACTCGTCACTCTTCTTCTTACCCATTAATGCTTCACCAAGTGGAGATAGGTATGATAGCTTGCGCTCATGAATGTTTGCTTCATCAGAACCAACAATAGTGTACTCTTTTTTATCTTTTTCTCCGTTCTTCTGAATCGTAACCACTGACCCAAGACCAACCACGTCACCGTGCTTATCACCAGATACAATCTTCGCTTCCTTGATAGTCTTTTCTAGATACCCGATTCTTTCTTCGATAGCAGCCTGCATATCACGCGCTTCTTGATACTCTGCATTTTCTGATAAGTCTCCAAGGCTTCGTGCATACTCGAGAGATTCTGCTACTTCTTTTCTTCGTACGGTTTTTAGTTGGTCTAACTCCTTTTTCAGTTCGTCGAATTTTTCCGGAGTTAAGAAAGCTTGTATATCATTCATAATGTAAAAAATTTCCTTCAATTATACTCATGTAAAAGTTGAGGTCAATGTGTACAAAAATTATTCTTCTGTTTCTGTTTCAATTCCCAAATACTCCGGACGATTAACACTCATCCACTCCACCACATTACCCATAATGCGAGTGGCGCCGAGAGCATTAGACCGAGGCGCCTTATCCATCATTAGAATGAAAGCGTATTTTGGTTCTTCATAAGGCCAAAAACCAGCTGCCCAAGAGTTTACATAAGCATTACCTACCCCCACTTCAGCGGTACCTGATTTAGCAGCAATCGCCACATCACTCCTTTCTAAAGCGCGCGCTGTGCCTCCAGGAAAATTAACGGTTTTACGCATTCCTTGATGAATAATATCTAATACCGCTTGATTAAGGTTTAATTCCTTAGTCTCCCCGATTTGACCGTAAACGACGTGTGGACTCACCAAAGTACCACCGTTAGCTAAAGCAGCGTATGCTCGCAACATTTGGATTGGTGTAGCCAAAAAACCAAATTGCCCGATAGCCGTAAAGTAGGTGTCGCCCAGTCGCCAATCATCATCAAAAACTTCCCGCTTCCATTCAGGATCAGGCACCACACCCGCTTGTTCCTGGGCAATGGTAATACCAGTTTTTTCTCCCATGCCAAACAATCTGTAATTGTTGGACATCTTAGTGATTCCCAATCCTTCAAGCGGAGCTCCGAGACCAGCTTGCGGAACCGCAATCTCTGGCAAGCCACCCCCGGCAATGTAAAAGAATACGTTCGAAGAGAAAGCGATAGCTTCCCGTACAGTCATCTTTCCATGGGCTCGCCAGTCATTAAAATAGGATGGATTACTCGGATTGTAAGGGTTTGGAATGGTGATTGAACCATTGCTGTACATGACAGTATGTTCATTAATCACACCCTCATTAAGAGCCGCGTAAGCTACAAATGGCTTTACTATAGAACCAGGTGTATATGCTCCACCTACTACCTTATTTAAGAAAGGTAACCTATCATCATTATTATACTCCTTGATTAGAGCAGTGTCATCACCGTCAGCCATGACTTCTGGATCATAAGAAGGAAAGCTGGTTAGCGCCAATATTTCACCAGTATGAACATTCATAATAGCTCCAGCCCCACTGCGAAAACCTGCCTGAGCACTGGAAGTGGCAATGATTTTATACATCGCCTCAGACAACTCTGCATCAATCGATAATTTAATTGCCCCACCTTCAGTTGGTGCTTCAATCGCATGCTCACTGACCACATCATGAAGGGCATCAATTTCGATGATTTTACTTCCATTTTTACCTTTCAAAACATCATCATAAGCCAACTCTACACCGCTCCTACCTAGATAATCTGTTCTAAAGAAAAATCCACGACTGTCTCTTTTAGGGTAGCTTACATAGCCCAAAACCTGACCCAAGCCTAACCTGTCTGTATAAGCTCTAATGGGAAAATCATACTCGCCACTTTCATCAACTTCATTCCATACCATCATCTCATCATTAACATCAAAAACGACCCCTCGCTCTGCAATAATTAGAGCCTTGGCAATACTGTTATGCTCGGCAATGGTTGCATACTCTTCTCCCTTAACAATTTGCAAATTATAAATTTTTCCAATAAAAACTAAAGCGACAATTGTAAAAATAGCCCCGATTGTATAAACACTGCGGTTGGATATTGGCAACTCCCGCTTTCCTTCCATACGCTCTCGGTTGAAAGCTGGGATGTTAGACGCGTCCAACAACACCTCTTCTACATCCACCTGGCTAGTGTATCGATTACGGAGCTTTGACATACTAACTGAGTTTAAGATTAACCATTCTGGTACGCAAGATTAAGACGAGACAATACCATCCAACTGAAGCTAAACTAAGCAAAGGTAAGTGATAATAATTACCAAAATAAGCATCCAGTAGTATTGCCATTGGGATTAGGCTGGCTGCACCACAACGCAAACTAAAGAATAATATTAGAGGTGCAGCCAGCCATAACCAATTCTGCAGTACAGCAATTAATATCAAAACGTACACAAAAATATAGCTAGTTACTTTCATACTATTCTCCACTTATTGTTGAACTACTAGTAGTACTAACTTCTCCTGCTGAAATATCCTTGACCAGCAAACTCTCCTTCATTAACTCAAGTATTCGTTCATCGATTTCCGTAACTGATTGTGAAATTTGAGACAAACGACCAACCGACACTAAATACAGACTGGACACCGGAATGTCAGGAGAAATATACCCGTATTGTTCAGGTTGAGTTGGTCGATTTTCGACGTAAGAAACTCGACCAAATACACCAGGTTCGATACTAGGCAAGTAAACCATATTTCCTACCGACAAAGGCACCCCTTGCGGTACCCTTACTCGTGCCACCCCACCACCAACCCCTTCCATAGTGACTACTACATTAGGACCACCAATAAATGCTGATGCTTGAAATTTTGGTGAAGTTACCATCTGTACAAAAGAATAGTCAGGCGCTACGTGTGCCACTAAACCAATCACCACATCTTTACCTACAAAGACTGGAGCTCCTACTTCTATTCCATGATTACTACCACGATCGATCTGCAACAAATCATATGGTAATTCATTTGGTCTAGCGATGACTGCCGCGGCTACTCTTTCCTCCCCAGTAAAACCAAGTAAACCACGCAGTTTATGGTTCTCCTCAAACAACCTTTGCTGGGTTAAATCTGCTCTATTAGCAACCAAAAGTTCGTTTTCTAATTCCTTTATCTCAGTATCTAAGGCAGTTCTCTCTCTAAAAAAAGTTGGTATTAGACTAGATGATTCTTCTAGCCAAATACTTGTAGCATGAAAGGGATAAATAACTATTGATGAGATAAAAGATAGCGCTTTTGGTAGCATCATTCCTAACACAATGAACACAACTGCCGCCAACACTATCCTTAGACGCTTTTTTTTCTTTACTTTATTAGGATTACGTAGCAATCGAGCCTTCATGATCAATTAAAATTTCTTGATAGTCATCTAGATTTTCAATCACTAAACCGGCCCCTCTGATAACCGCTCTAAGCGGGTCTGGTACCACCACTACCGGCACTTGTAAAGCGTGCTCTAAAAGTGGTGCTAAACCAGGAATTAAAGCCCCGCCACCTGAGAGATGGATACCACGCTGCATTATATCTGCCAATACTTCTGGAGGCGTAATCTCGAGCACATCTCGGACAGTCTCTATTATAGTATCAACCTGCCCAGCCACCGCATCGCGAACATCTGTATCAGTAATTACCACTTCTCGCGGTAAACCAGTTACCACATCACGTCCCCGCGCTACTAACTCCTTACCAGCCTCAGAATGAGCAATCGAAGCGAGGGCAATCTTAGCATCTTCAGCTGTCTTCTCTCCGACATAGACTTTAAACTGATCTCTGATATAAGATACGATTGAGGCGTTGAGGTGATCCCCGGCCACTCGCAGATTCTTTGATACCACCAAACCATTCAAAGAAATAACAGCAATATCAGTCG
>JAGQMC010000052.1 GCA_020428815.1 Candidatus Kaiserbacteria bacterium | reverse complement strand
GGTAACGTCGGTTGAGTTGTCGGTACCAGCGGCATCAACGCCAAGTGAAGCGCGCGCAGTCGCTCCGCTTTCGTAAGCAAAGGTACCAGCGCCGGTCGCGACGATGAACTGACCATCAGAAGCAGCGGCCCCTAAGGTGTTTAAGTCTTCTAGGACACCGGTGGTGGTGAGGCCACCAGCTGCTTGGGCTAGACCGCCGGCGGCGGTAACGGTGAGTTGGTCACCGGTTAGAGTGATGCCATTGCCGACAGTGAGGTTGGTTTCATCAGAGATATCAATCGAATTACCCAACTTAGAAATAGTTGATGAACCATTGATGTAGTTGGCGACACGAGTGTCAGTGTAGTAAAGATTAGCGCCCTCACTAATATCGTCAGTGTCACCAGTCGCGTTAGCTAAGTCTAGGTAGTATGAACCTTCCTCACCATCGAAGGTACCAGTCCAGTCGCCACTTTTATCAAAACGACCGTCAGCCAAGATGCCGGTTGTATCATCCAAAGCAATGTTGAGAGAAGAAGTTGCTAAGTTAGCCCAAGTTGTTCCAGTCCAGTAGAAAAGATCACCGTAAGATTGAGACATGCTAGCTACGTCAGTCAAACCTTCAAGGGAAATATCTAAAGTCGAAGTAGAAACTGTTAAAGCGCCATTTACATTACTCAAACCAGCGCCGGTGAAATCATTAAACAATTCGTTGTTTAGTATCAAGCTAGTACCAGTAGCAACAGTAAAAGAAAAATTATTGATTGTACTTGAAGCAGAGCTGATCAAACCTCCAGCAAAAGTTAAAAGTCCGTCAGCTGTATCGTCTACATCACTACGCAAGAATGAAGACGAGGCAACTCCACCAAGCTCTAGAGCTTCAAAAGCTGCCGGCACTGCACCAAGTACTTTACGTGGTGACATTTCTCCATCAGATTCAATGTTTACTCCGAGATAAAGAGTTTGCGCAAAGTCTACTGTGGTCAGTGGCGAAACTGCTCCGAGCATAACTGAAAACAAACCATTTGTTACTTGCACTTGATTACCGCCAGTTAAAGTTTCAGTCCACAAGGCTGAGCCACCAGTTGGTGCTGAGTACAACTTGAACTCCATATCGTATAGACCATTTGCCACTGCTACACCAGAGTCATCAGTTAACTTTCCTTGGTAGTTGATTTGTTGATTTATTTGCGCAGCAGCTTCATTTACAAAGTGTGGTAATGAAGATCCAGCAGCGGCAAAAACTTGTACAGCGATTAAGAAAACAGCTACGACAGTGCGTACTCCACTTACGAGTTGCCGGGCCTCCAAAATCCTCATATTTATAGCCATATTTTATCATTTCAAGGCACGAATTAACCTATATATAGTGGCTATTAAAGTGGATAACTTATTAGAACATACATTATTAAAACAGGAAGAGGTTAAATGGCTAAAAACAAGCATATTTTGTTAGTAAAAAAGCCCTGATTTACAGGACAAATTCGTACACTTTAACCTCATTATTAGTCTGTTAACTGTACTCGATATACCAAGTTGAGAGCAATAGAAGCAAAGGCAGCGATGACAAACATCCAGCCAATTGAAATTGGTAAAAAATAGACCAGAACAGAAACTAAAATGAGACAAACTGCTCTACCTAAGTGCCCAGCCATTTCACGCAGGACAGTGAATTCATCAACGTACTTACCCTGCTCTGCCGACATGTCATACAAAATAGCGCTAAACGGAGTCTTGGTAAAGATCTTAACAATATTGTGATACAGACCAACTAAAAATACCTGTAGAGTAGAAATGACAAATATTTTTAGTACCCACCCAACAGCGTAAAGTGTGCTACCGACTCGCAAAGTGCGTTCCTTTGTGTCCTTTTGTTTATCTAAATATCTACCTAGAAAAATCTGTATCAAAATTGTTGCTCCAACCACTATAGTTGACACAGCCCCAATCTCAAACACATCTCCTTGGAGAAGTTCGTATAAAAAAATCGGCCACACAATCAGATTAACAATCACTTCCATGCCGTTAGCAAACTCGCCCACTACTACATGCCTCATGTCCTTTGAAAAAAGTTTTTTCCAAGTCTGCCACCAAGTCCACTCAAAACGAGTTAGTGTTTCAGGTACAAACCAATAAGAAATGGTGGCGGCAATAGTCAAAGCTGTGGCAGTTGCGAACAGAGCTTCGTAACCTGCGTTAGCGATTATAAACCCAGCCAAGATTGGACCAATTACTCCCATAAAAGCTATGGTGGCAAAGGATAAACTGACCTGCCTCCCCCGCTCTCCGTCTTTTGTAAACAATGTAAAATCTACATGGAATGGTACCCAGTGAAAAAGTCTGAAGCCAACAATGGCAAAAGTTAGGGGCAATATCATTTGCCACACATTGGCAGGTGACAAGAAGTACATGATTATATATATCGCTGTACCAAACACTCCGCCCAACACTAGCGTGCGACTAAAGCCAATCTGATTAGCAATCCACATAGAGGGCACCAGCAAAATCACATACAAGAGCGATAACAAAGCGTAGTACCCACCTACGATATAAAACTGATTCCCAGATGTTTCGTATAGAAAAATGGGTACAAAGATACCCAGTATGGCTGCCGCCGATCCATGAATAATCCGTTTTGAAATAAACAGTTTAATGAAACCATCTTGCTGATCCTTCTTACTCACCCGTCTTCTATGTCTACGTAATACTGATGCGATTCCTTCCATAATTAATACTGTCCCCCATTGGCCAATTTTTTTATTTTAGCAAATTCATTCTTAGTAATTTGAGTTACTGACAGTCGGTTGCCTTTCTGGACCAGCCGCATTTGCTGCAATTCTTTAGTGTTTTTTATTTCGGCTAGCGTAACGGTGCGAGGAAACTTGGCCACAAAAGATACATCTACACACAGCCACCGAGGATTAACTGGGTCAGACTTAGGGTCTGGGTGAGCATTCTTCATATTTACCCTAACCCTTACCTTCTCGTCATTCTTACCGAGTGACACCAGAGACACCTTTGTGTTTTTAGATGTGTATGATTTTACAATCTTCCTTAAAGCTGAAACCTGCTGTGGCAAAGAGAAAGTAAGAGTAGGGTCAAATTGGGTTGGATCTGGATAGGCGTGACTAACGATTGCCATCTCCCCCGCAACACCAGTATCTTTACCTGCATTAGAGTGATAAAAAAGCGCCTTATCACCCACACTCATATCGTCACGCATCATGTTACGAACCTGATAATTTCTAACACCGTCCCATCTTTCTTTACCGTCCCTTTCTAGGTCGTCAATTGAGTAATCTAGCGGCTCGCTTTTCATTAACCAATATTTCATTAATGAATTATAACCTAAGAAAATATCCCATCACTTCATGGTCAAAGACAAAAGTTTGTGAGAACAACGATACCCAAAAATCAAATTAATTAAGAAATTAACTGACTAAAAGTGAGCATCGAGGTATACTAATGTGAGCTTATTAATATTAAGTTTTATTTTTATGTTGATGTTATCAGAAGGACAACGCGACTTGGTTCGTGACAAAGGAACGATCTTTGGCCGCGCTCTAATCGGACTACTTTTCCTAGTATCTGGACTAGGAATGTTATTTAGTGGCGGTGCTTCATACGTAGCTATGAACGTAGCTTGGCTAGGACCCCTAGCCATCTTAGTTGGTTGGGGAGTAGTGATTTTAAAAGTCGTCGCCGGCGGCGCCATTGTGATTGGTAAAAGAGTTGGAGCGGCATCCTTTTCTTTGATTGTTTTTACTGCCTTAGCTACACTAATTGCACACGTTAGTCCATTTGATATGACTAGCGTCCTGAAAAATCTAGCAATTATCGGTGGTTTGCTTTATCTAATGTCTTACGGGCCTGGTGGGACAAATACCAGTTCTCTCAGTACTAATTCGACTGAAAACTAGCCCTACTCAAAACTTAAAAAACGACGACTGCGAAGCAGTCGTCGTTTTTTAAATTAGCGCATTGCCAGGGTATTTCCCCAACAAGGCATTGATGCGCTCCATGGCTGCACACCCTGGCTCTCATAGAGATAACGAGCGTATGCCATATTGTCATAGAGGTCATCAAGATCGAGTTCCATCGCAATTGCAGCACCTTCATGGTAACGCTTGTTAATCTGCATTACTCCAGTATCTGCCGGATCCACCTTACCCTGTAGGACTGAGCCATCAGTTAAAGTGTGACGAAAAGTAGATTCACATCGAGCTACTTCTGCCATAATTGGAATATCTTCAAAATATTCCCGCACAATAGCTTCAACGTTTTTATTAGTACCTGATGCTTCATGCACTAAAACTGTACTTTCCTCTGCAATGTGTCCGTGCGCTGTTTCCGGTAAGTCCACCACCGAAGCGGTAGAAGCGGTCAGTAGCGCTAGAATCACAGTCGATATAATAAGCCAAAGGTCTTATCTCTTAAATACCGGTGAGACAAATGCGTCGATTTAGTGGAGATTTGTAAACAAACCTTTACACCCCTGCGACACCGATAACCGCACAAATATATCATCAAACTGCGGATTTTTATCATAATACCATATTTAAATCTTTATGTCAAGTATATCTATTACACTCTTATATTTTGAGCTAGTTATAACTAATATGGTATTTTATAGGTTGGATGGTCTTTTAATAAAACTGAAGGAGGCAATAATGAAAACCAGTAAAACCTTAACTTTGTGTATTTGTCTGGCTCTGACTGCGATCGTTGCCACAGGTGATATGATCCAGCTGGTGATATTTGCCAGCAGACTTATTCATGGCTTTACTCCGGCAATTATCCCCGTGATATGTGCAATCTTGATATTATGGGGATGTATCGAGTACATCCGCTTAGTTTACAATCAATACCATGCTACTGTCAGCAAGTAGCACACTACCATATACCCCCCTGCAATACAGCAGAGGGGGTTTCATAATCCAGTTATTCTTTATGGTTAGTTTTTTGCTTCAACCATTCTCCCATACCTTCTACGGCCCGCAGGACTTCAATTGGGGTGGCAAACACGACTGTGTTTGATTGGTCAGAAGACAGGTCGTTGAGACTTTGCAGCGTACGTAAGTGAAGTGCGCCAGGAGCTTCAGCTAACATGCGTGCCGCCGTAGCCATATTCTCAGCTGCTGCCACCTCACCTTCAGCCTTAATAATAACCGAACGTCTTTCGCGTTCAGCTTCAGCCTGTTTGGCAATAGTGCGCTCCATATCTTCAGGTAAGAAGAAGTCTTTCAATTCAACATTTTCAACTTTAATTCCCCACTCATCTGTCTCAGCGTCGATGATTTCTTGGATTCTTTGGGATAGCTTATCTCGCTCTGCCAGCACTTCATCAAGTTCTGCGCTACCGACGATGTTACGCATCGTGGTTTGTGCCAACTGTGATACTGCAAATCTAAAATCTTCCACTTCCAAGACAGCTCGAGCTGCATCAGCTACTTTATAGTAAATTACCGCATTAATACTAGCCGATACGTTATCGCGTGTGATAACTTTCTGGTCTGGCACGTCAACTGCCTTAACTCGCAAATCGACTTTTTCCATCCGCTGAAAAACAGGAATGATCACACTCCAGCCGGGTTTCCTTAAGCTAGTGTAACGACCCATAGTCAGGACCACCCCTCTTTCGAACTGCTTTACTTCTCGTAAAATAATTACCAGAAGAACAATAACTATAATAATAAACGTTAGTAATTCCATAGTAGTCACTTAACTGATTAATTAAATTTATTCTACACTAACTTCTTTGTTTTAGTAGCACCATAGCACCATAGAGACCAGCTTCGTCACCCAACTTGGCTTTTGTAATGAGCGGGCAAGCTTCGAATCCATCTAGTGATGCAACTGTATATTTTCGTATCGGCTCTATTAAAATTGCTGGATCACCCACAATCATTGAGCCTCCAAGCACAATCACATCTGGTGACCAATACATGATGGTATTACGTAAACCCTGTGCCAGATACTCGGCCAACTCATCCCACACCACGTCTTCTTGCGGTATTTCATACGCTGGCACACCAAACCGTTCAGCGAGGGCCGTACCAGAAACTAAATTTTCTAGAGTTGGTTCAATGTCTTCCCCTAATACTGTTCGATCAATATCCAAGTACTGATGACCAGGTTCAAAGCCAATACTAGCTTGATCTATCTTACCCTCTTCAATTTTGGCACCGCCTACTCCAGTACTGACAGTATGATAAGCCACTATATCCATACCCTTACCGGCTCCAAATACTGCTTCGCCAAGACCAGCGATAGCCGAATCATTCTCTATGTATACTTTGGTATCAAACGCCTCTTCCAATGCTCCCACCAAATCTTTGCCCGCCCAGTCAGTTAGCACGGCATCATTTTCTATTCCAGATCTATCTTCTTGTAGTCTTCCTCTCACTCCGCCAGCAATTCCAGAAACTTTCCCGTCTGTGAGTTTGTTAATTACCGTAGTAATTTTTTCTACCGCTGAATCAAACCGATTAGGAGTATCAAATTTTTCTACCGAGCCAATTGTCTGCAAATCATCCGAGGTAGTAATCCTAGTTTTCGTTCCACCAATATCAAACAGTACGTAAGTCATATCTAAAGGTTTAGTATTTTTTTGGTTTTTGTTTTATAAAGTTCAACATTAGGCTGATCAAAAGCGTTGATATTCATCAGTTCTGCAACATACATAGTTTCCAACATCCGCATCCCTATGAACAGACCTAATGAGTAAGTTAGGTTTTCGTCAAAAATAACTGAGCGATAAGGTAATTTTTTTTCCTGATAAGCACCCATTACTCCACCGTAAAGAGCCGTCGCTACTTCTTGAACCTGATACTTACTATACAGTTTTGACAAGCCTTTTTTGGGAATGTCATAGTCTACCGAATCGTCATCAAAAGTGACAAAATCAGTAAACACCCCCGCAAAGCCACTAAGATACAACTGACCGACAGAGTGTAGTTCAGTCGGAGTAGAAATAGTGGGCAACCAACCTTTCTTGACTGGTTTCTTAGCGCGATTATGTGATTTACCTAAGCTTTCAGCAAAAAGCTGGCGGTACCAAGCTCCCAGTAAGTAAAGACGCGGCTCAAAGGCAAAAAAGTTGTAATGCTTAAAATTCTTGTTGAGATAAAAATGCAGACGGACAGCATTTTCAGCTACCACTGTCTCAAACTCTTCATTAGTTGCATCAAGTAATCCTTCGATAAGTGCGTCAGTGTCGTAACCAAGGATAGCCAGCGGAACCAAACCTACCTCTGTTGCTACTGAATATCTTCCTCCGATTACTTCCGGCATAGCAATGGTAGTAACTCCTAGCCGTTTACCAGTCTTCATAAAATCTGTCCCTGCGTTGCCGATAAAGATAGTTTGTTTATAAATATTCTTATTGAATTTTTTTTCCAATGCCTCTAACAGTACTCCAGCATTAACTAGTGTCTCTGTCGTACCACCAGACTTACTTATTACACAAACTGCCAACTTTTTAACTGATTTAACTAACTTTAGTTCCTTAAGCAGCTTATCAAGCTCGTGAGCAGATACTGTATCTAGCGTGTGCAGCTTGACTTGGCCAGTATCTAGCACCTGATGAATAGCTTCGGTTCCTAGATTGGAACCACCAATTCCTACCAGCACCATCTGTTTGATTCCTTTGAACTGTTTTTTAATTGCCTCCAACTGATCGTGTAGGGACTGATTTTTTATATGCGCCAATGCGTATTCTGGTTGAGAGCAGTCATTTTCATCAACAATTTTTTTTACTTTAGCCCTATAGGCCTTTAATTTTCGCAAGCCAGCTTTTAAAGTTCGTCCCGAAAGAGTTTCAGTATCGAAATTAGAAAGATACATACTAAAGCTGTTTAACACTCTTAATTTTCTTCACTTCTTTATTGATGTATTTCATTGCTTCATCTACACTATCGACTAAGTGAAAAATCTCTAAATCTTCTGGACTAATAGTTTGATGTTTTTTTAACAAATCTTTTTCAAAAAAGCGGATTAGTGGTTCCCAGTAATCTTTACCGAACAGGAGTACTGGTATTGGTTCAATTTTTTTAGTTTGAATCAGAGTGACAATCTCAAAAAATTCATCTAGGGTTCCAAAGCCTCCCGGGAAATAAACATAAACTTCAGAAGCAAAGGTTAGCATGACCTTGCGTGAAAAAAAGAATTCAAAACTTAAGGATTCTGTCGTGTATGGGTTTAGTTTTTGTTCAAACGGCAGTTGAATATTGAGACCAACTGATTTACCGCCCACCTTATAAGCTCCGACATTTGAAGCCTCCATAATCCCTGGGCCACCACCGGAAATAATCGAGTAGCCCTTTTTTGCTAGTTTTGACGCCAACTCTTCAGCGTCTTTGTAGTACTTATCATTTGGGTTAGTCCGAGCACTCCCCCAAAAAGTAGCAGCTAGTCCATGTTCACGTAACAACTCAAATCCTTGTACAAACTCTGACATGATTCTGAACACTCGCCATGACTGTACCGCATCTCCATTATCTGAACATCTAGGATCTAGTAATTCTTTAACTACTCGCGAACTATCGCTATCTCCCTTTTTTTTCTTGCCCCGTTTATATTTTGCAAACATGAGTTTATTGTAACATTTAAGAACATTAGAAAAATTGAAAGGTGGGCAAAATTCCGGAGGAATTTTGCCCACTTTCTGGCTTTCACCACACTAAGACTGCCAAGGAATATCAAACTGCTCAAATTCTGGTAAGAGTTTTTTGTCATTTAGTAAGCGAGAAATTACTTCCGCGTGTGACATAGCTCCGGTGAGAGCATTGTGTGGCTCTGGTTCATCAGGTATACCACAATAATTTAATACTGCATCCAAATTTAAAGCACTGCGTTGATGCTCTTCGTCAATAGGTGGGTTTAGACCAGCTTTCACCATATGCATCCAGCAAAGTGTGTGGGTGTCGATGGTGCGATAAGCAAAACTAAAATTCATCCCGGCTCGTTCGGTCGCCGCTTTTAGCATATCCCTATCATAGGAAACATTTTGCCCGGCTAGAGTCTTGTCTTTAACATCTTGAGACCAGCCAATAAAATTTCTGACCAATTCTGCCTCAGTCATTTTGTTTGGATCAGTTACTTCAGCTTCAGTAAAACCGTTAACTGCCAATCCTTCAGGGTCTATATGAGCCCCGTCCCAAACGTGACATTCTGCGTAAAAACGATTACCTGGGTTATCTAAATCAAGTGCGCCTAGCGACACAATTGAATGTTTTTGATAATTAACACCACTCCCTTCGATATCGATTATTAACATATTTTATTAATATATCATTTAGTTAAAGCCCGGGACAATTAGCGGCTGGCTCGTACCCAGCCGCTTTTGCTTTTTCAACCGAATCAAAGAAGATTTTATTTTCTTCTTTGATTTGTACTGCTCCAGGGCAACTTAACAAGTGATATCTAGTACCAGACTTTGAAGCTACCAGCTGTTTGGACACCCCTATTGAATCCGTTTGACTCGCCTCATAAAACACGACACCAGCTGCTTCAGGCTTATTTTTAAGGTTATTTTCTGATAGTACGGATTGCTTACCAAGACCAAAAGAAGCTACTCCTACCAGCAAAACTACCAATGCATAGAAATGGCTGTCATTAGCCAAAAATAACTTGAGTTTTTCTAACATATGTCGTATACTCTCGGGGTTAATTTTATCTTAACTTTTATAAATTATATCGTATGTCAACTAAGAAAGCTGGCGGTACCGCCAAAAACCTGCGCGATTCACAACCAAAATATCTTGGTGTGAAGCGCGCAGATGGACAACAAGTAAAGACAGGTGAGATCATCGTCCGACAACGTGGAACTAAGATTGAAGCTGGAAAAGGCGTTAAGGTTGGAAAAGACCACACTCTTTTTGCCATTGTAGACGGCGTTGTTTCTTTCCGAAACATGCGAAAGACTCGCTTCAACGGTAAGACCGTAACAAAAAAAGCTGTCGATGTACTCCAGACTGCTTAAGTATTTAAAAAGAGCCGGTCCCTAAGGGGGACCGGCTCTTTTTCTATGCTTTACTCTACCCTGCTCGTAGAGTAGCACTTTCAATTACGACATCTTCGAGTGGCAAATTAGATGGATTTGTTTCGACTCCACCAATCTTATCCACCACATCCATTCCGGTAATCACTCGCCCGAACACTGGATGTTGTGAAGTTAACGGTGCTTTATCAAAGTCCAAATTTACATTATCAACTAGGTTTATAAAGAACTGACTACCGCCTGAATTCGGGCCACTGTTTGCCATTGATATAGTCCCACGCACGTTTGTTAGTAAATCACCCTTTATATGCTCATCTGGAATGGCGTAACCTGGACCACCGGTACCGTACCGAAGAACCTCGTCAGTCTTGGTTATTGGATCCCCACCCTGAATCATAAATCCATCAATTACTCTATGAAACTTAATCCCATCATAGTAACCTTCCTCAATCAACTTAGCGAAGTTACCAGCGGTAATCGGCATAGTATCTTCAAACAACTCGATCTCTATAGTTCCTAAATTTGTATTTAATACGGCAATTCTATTCATATCATTGGTTATATCTACATCGTAAGCGGCTAATTTATCCGGTGCTAATGGCGCCTCCAAAGTTTCATCAGTGTCTTGCTCGGTTACTACCTGAGTCGTAGTAGTATCAATGTTCATAATCCAGACAACCACCGCAATTAAGGCTGCACAAACTGCTAACAGAATGATAATTGGCTTAGCCTCGTTAATAATTTCTTTCATAATTTATTTAATCAGGTTATTTTTTAGTTACCTTAATAGTGAACTTAACCTTTTTCCCTTTCCCGATCAGCTCAATCTCATGCTCACCCTCGGTTTTAATATGAGTGTCCATCTCAATCATTCCTGTGTCGATATCAATATCTGCCGCTCTAGCTGCCGTTACCACATCTGATGCGTGTACCGCTTTAAAAGCATGACCCTGCTCATTGATTTCGGTGGCTATAGACAATACTGTGTCACGTAAGGCTTTTGCTGCTGTTTCAAACCGAGCCGCACCCGCTTCATGAGAAGCTGCCTGCTCAGCGTGCTGACGTTCGATTCGTTTTAGATTAGCCGTGGTCGCCGGTTCTGCCATACGCTTTGGAATAAGTTGATTTAAAGCGTAACCATCTGGCACTTGTACTATCTCAGACTTACGTCCGATTTTTGCCACATCTTGCAATAGAATAACTTTCATATCGGTTGTTATTACGGAATTTTTAAAATATGGCCCATCATAGCAGAAAACCCTTTGTCTGGAAATCATAAGCCGATAGGTTCTTATTAATAACTTACCAGCTTTTACTGTTTATTCTACAGTTTCGTCAGACAACAAGTCATCGGTAAAATCTTCACTTACAACTTCTTCACCCGCTAAAAATCTTACGGCTGCATCCTTCTGAGGATCTTCACCAGCTATCCGCTGTTGGGGTGTGCGGCTAATTTTAATATCAGGTGTTAGACCACCATCAGAAATGGAAACTCCGGCTGGGGTCAACCAACGTGCCACCGTTACCTTAAGTGATGAACCGCTATCTAGCTCTACCAACTCCTGCACAGAACCTTTACCAAAAGTCTGTGAACCGATAATTGTTGCTACCTCATGATCTTTAAGTGCTCCAGCCAAGATTTCTGATGCGGAAGCAGAGCCATTGTCTACCAAAACTACGAGATTAGTTGGGTTAAAAATTTGAATGAGACGACCGCGACTCCTGAAAACTTCATCTTCAATATCCTCACTACCAAAACTTTCCTTAACCACCACTTTACCGGCCGGTAAGAAATAGCTAGCGATTGATACTGCTCCTTGTAAAAAGCCGCCAGGATTACCCCGCAAATCTAACACTAATGTATCGGCACCACTCTCTAAGTACTCACGTAGAGCTTTCTTCATCTGAGTTTCCGCTACCGCATTGAAGCTGTATAGAGAAATAATAAAAGTATCGTCAATTTGTTCAGTTTTAACGGTTGGAATGCTGATAGTATCTCTAACAATGGGAATATCTATGAACTCCATTTCTCCTTCACGGTAAACTTGCAAGACCACTTCTGTTCCTCGTTCTCCACGAATCATATTTACCGCCTCATCCACACGCATTGATTCCGCTGACACATCATTAATTTTTACCAAGACGTCACCAGCCAAAATACCCGCTTTTTCTGCTGGTGTATCTGGCAACGGTGCAATGACGGTAACCAAACCATCACGCAACCCCACCTCCATACCAACTCCACTAAACTCACCTGATATATTTTCATTAAAAGCTTCGGATTCGACCGGTGGGAAATACACTGTGTAGGGATCACCATAAGACGCGACCAGCCCTTCGATTGCTCCTTCAATCTTTTCTTGCTGCGAAACTTCATCAGTACTACTGCTATAAGCAAACTTGTCTTCCAATAATTCCCAAACATGCCAAAACTCGGCTAGATCTGGTTCATTATCAGTTTCACTTCCTACTACTTCTGTAGATTGAAAAAAGTTAAAAATACTAGCAGTTTGACCGAGTGCAACTGCCCCTTGACCCACCTTGAGACCAGACACAAAAGCCCCCAAAGCAAAACAGAAAGCTACAAATACTATCAAACCTATCTTTAATGAATTCTGTTGTTTGCTCATGTTGTTTTCTTCCTCAAAAGCTGACATTTTGACCATTATTACATAAAGTACGTTAAGACTAAAGCTGTTCTAGTGGACGGCCTTTTCTGATACACTATGAATTATGTTTTCTAATTTGTTTAGTAAAAAAACCCCCGTCACTATACGTGATATTAAACTCTATAACACTGAGAGTAAGCAAATTGAGGTTTTTTCTCCTTTCGATGATAAAGAGGTGAAGATGTATAGCTGTGGCCCAACTGTTTATGACTACGCTCACATTGGCAATCTGCGTTCATATGTCTTTGCCGACATCGTTAAGCGAGTAATTATTCGCAACGGCTTTATGGTGAAACACACCATAAACCTTACCGACTTCGGACATCTGTCAGATGATGGAGACGCTGGTGAAGATAAAATGACTAAAGGTCTTAAACGCGAGGGCTTACCAATCACTCTCGAAGCCATGCGTCAGCTCTCCGACCGCTACATCAAAGCCTTCAAGGATGATATGGATGAGCTACATATACTAGAGCCAGAAAAATGGGCCCGTGCTAGTGATTACATAAAAAAACAAATTAGTCTAGTAAAAACCTTAGATGAAAAGGGTCTGACCTACGAAACTTCAGATGGTCTATATTTTGATATAGCAAAGTTTCCTAAGTACGGACGCCTAGGTAACATTAATCTAAATAAGCTAAAAAGCGGCGCAAGGGTTGA
Source organism: Candidatus Kaiserbacteria bacterium (assembly GCA_020428815.1). Lineage (GTDB taxonomy): Bacteria > Patescibacteriota > Minisyncoccia > Phycocordibacterales > UBA918 > OLB19. The sequence goes on along the minus strand of JAGQMC010000052.1, from coordinate 11,658 downwards.
GGTTAACAATGAGAAAAGACATCCGGCTGATTTTGCTCTTTGGAAAAAAAGTGAGCTGGGCTGGGAAAGCAGCTGGGGCAAAGGCTTCCCAGGCTGGCATATTGAGTGCTCGGCGATGGCAATGGCTACTCTTGGTAAACAAATTGATATACACACTGGTGGTATTGATCATATCCCAATTCACCACAACGCCGAAATTGCTCAATCTGAAGCAGCGACTGGTAAGACTTTTGTGAAGTACTGGCTTCATAATGCTTTTATTACTATCGACAACACCAAGGTGTCTAAGTCGCTTGGCAACACTATTACCATGCGTCATTTGATGGATCGTGGTTTTACTGGTGATGATTACCGCTACTGGCTTTTGACGGCTCATTATCGCTCACAAGTAAACTTCTCTTGGGACGCTCTAAAAGCTGCCAAACAGGCCTTATTCCGCTTAAAACGCTATGTTTACGAAGAGTTTAAACAAAAGACCGCCACCCCTTCAAAAGAATATTTGGATAAATTTGATGATTGTTTAGCTAATGATTTTGATACTGCGGGTGCCATCGCCGTAATGTGGGATATGGTTAATGATAAAAATCTAGATAACAAAGTGAAATGTGGAACTTTGATGTCGATGGATGAAGTCTTGGACATTGGCTTATCAGATGACTTAACTGACGGAGTACGTTCGCTTGGAGTCATATCGACTGATGAACTACCGGAAGAAATCCAGAAACTGATTGACGGCCGTGAAGCGGCGCGAATTGCCCGCAACTGGGAAATGGCTGATGCTTTGCGTGATAAATTAAAGTTGGAAGGTTACGAATTAGAGGATACTGCTCACGGCCCGAAGGTGACTAAGTTTTAGTGGATAAAAGGCCGGAAGCGAAGCTTCCGGCCTTTTATCCACCCTCTCCCCACCCCTGTGCAAAAAATCCTTAAAAATCGGTTGCAAAAATCGTGATAAAATACTCGTTACCTATGGCCAATGACCCTAGTCACAGCAAAAGCTTGCGCACTCCCCCACAAAACGTTGATGCAGAAAAGGCGTTGTTGGGTGCAATTATATTGAAACCAGACGTACTCCATGATATTTCAGTCACGGTCTATCCGGAAAGTTTTTATGCTGACAAACACAGAGCCATTTATGAAGCTATCCAAAAGATTTTTTCTAACGGTGACCCAGTCGACACTGTTTCCGTTATTACCAAATTAAAAGACATGAACCAGCTCGAGCGAGTTGGTGGCGCTGCTTATATAACTGAACTAATCGAGACTGTACCTGCCGCCGGTAACGCTATGTACTACGCTGGACAAGTGCACGACAAAGCGACTCTCCGTGGCTTGATTCACGCCGCTGACGATATTGCTGAGATTGGTTACTCCGACCCAGAAACCGTCGATGAAGCTCTCGACCAGGCGGAAAAGAAAATCTTCCAAGCCACCCAGGCGCCATCGGCACAGAAGTTCCGCCCGATTGGTACCGCTCTTCATGAAGCTTGGGAACGCTTCGAACACTTAAGCGAAAACCCCGACATGAAGCGAGGTGTGCCGTCTGGCTTTACCGCGCTAGACAACATTCTAGCTGGTTTCCAAAAGTCTGATTTGATAATTTTGGCAGCTCGTCCTTCAATGGGTAAAACTACTTTTGCCCTGGACTTAGCTCGTAACGCTGCTCTTTTGCATGGTGCTTCAGTCGGAATCTTTTCGCTCGAGATGAGTGACCAGCAGTTGGTAGACCGTATGCTCGCGGCCGAAGCTGGTGTGGACTCTTGGAAACTACGCACTGGTCGGCTTTCAAACGACAACGAGTACGAGGCTTTGCAACAAGCCATGCATAAACTAAACGATGCCCCAATCCACATCATCGATGATGCTGATATGAACATCGTAAAAATGCGTTCAGCTACTCGGCGTCTAATGAACGAACACGGCGTAGATTTGCTAATTGTCGACTACCTCCAACTAATGTCTCCTACCGCCACAAAAAACAGCGACTCGATGGTGCAACAAATTACTGAGATTTCACGCTCATTAAAGATTCTCGCCAAGGAAATGAACATACCAGTGATTGCCTTGTCTCAGCTCTCTCGAGCGGTTGAGCAACGTGGTGGCAAACCTCGCCTCTCCGACTTACGTGACTCTGGTTCTATCGAGCAGGATGCTGACGTCGTAATGTTTATCCACCGTGAAGACAAGATGAATAAAGACAAAGAAGCCGAACGTCCTAACATCGCAGAAATCATGGTAGAAAAACACCGTAACGGTGCTGTCGGCATGGCTGAACTTTACTTCGACGGTCAGCATGTCCGCTTCCTTAACCTTGATACTCATCATTCAGCCGCTGCGGGAAGTGGGGATGACGACTTCTAGGCAAGGCGCTTGACAAATATTTTAAACGGTGTACCATATTACATACATCGAAGGACGTCACGTTTTCGGGGTGATGTGACCCATCCCAAAAAGCGCCTCTGATGTTTGTTGGTCACCGGCAGGTAATGACGACCTGTTGTTAATGTTTAAATGATGTTCCAAGAGCGTCGATCGACGACTCTGCCTCGGGGATTATCGCTGTGTGCTTACTGGTGTTGCCTAGATTTACACAGTCTCCGTTGTAAGCTGTTCTTGCAACCACAGGCTGATAACCTGTGAATACAGCCTCAAGGATTCGTTCCTGGGGCTTTCACTTTTTTCTGCCTTTAACAGGGAGTTTTTTGTTATAATCAATCTTTATGAATAATCTAGACAAACTAATTCAGCACTTCGAGAAATTTCCTGGAGTTGGTGCGCGCCAAGCTAAGCGTTTTGCTTTTCATATTCTTACCCAAGCCGAAGACGAGTCTAAGGATTTGTCTGAACTAATAGCCAATCTGAAAGGCTCAGTAGTTGAGTGTGCCAGCTGCCACCGCTTCTTCCCTACCGCGGGTGTTGAAACAATGTGTTCCATCTGCAATTCACAAAATCGCAATCACCACAAACTACTGGTGGTCACTCAAGATTCCGATATTCAAGCTATTGAACGTGCCGGAGTGTACGACGGACTATATTTTGTCTTTGGTGGAACAGTGCCACTTTTAAATTCTAAAGAAAATAATAAACTCCGTGGCTCGGCCCTAAAAGCAACAGTAGAAGAAAGACTAAAAGAGGGTCTTGTTGAAGTGACTCTTGGCTTTGCAGTAAACCCAGACGGAGAAAACACAGCGCGCTTTGTCGAATCTATCATTGGTGAAATGTTGAAAGAAAGAGATATAAAAACTACCTACCTAGGACGCGGCCTCTCAACTGGCAGTGAGCTCGAATATGCCGACCCTGAAACAATCAAGAACGCTTTCCAAAACCGCTCAACTCATGAGTAGAAATTTACCCAAAATATAAAAAGCTCGACCTCGTAAGGTCGAGCTCAGAACACAGGACTTTGATCAAGCTAAAAAATTCAAGCTCGCATACGGGACTATCAGCAACCAAGCAAACCTTGACCGCACCCTCTGAGGTTAGCTTTCAAGCTATTCTGCCTTACCTAGGATACTTACCCTGGTTCCAAATGCAATTTTACCTGAAACACTTCAAAATCAAAGTAAGCGAACTTTTATCACTCTACTCTCTATCTAGAGGATGGGCCGGAGGAAATCTTTGAAAATTGTCCCGAGGATGGACCTCGGGACAGTGGCGATGCCAAAAATTCAGATCTTATCATATATGATAAGATCTGAATAAATGAAAACTCGCATTAAGTGCGAGTTTTCATTTATTAAATCTTGTCGATTTTAATTTCAGCGTAGTGCTGTCGATGACCAAGACGTCGATCGCGGTTACTCTTAGCCTTGTAGCGAATGATAGTAAGTTTCTTACCCTTCTTTTCGCCTAGGTAAGTTGCCTTAACCTTAGTTCCGGTGTGCGGTGTACCAATCTTAGAAGACTTCCCATCGTCAGTCATTAGTACAGTGTCGAATTCAATCTTGTCACCTTCCTTATGATCACCAAGGAGTTCTACTAGCAAAGTATCACCTTCACGCACAACATACTGCTTACCGCCGGTAGCGATAACTGCAAATGGTGCTGAATTTGTTGTTTCTGTTGCCATATGTGGGCGCTATACTACAAGAAATACTTGCATTTTGCAATAGCACTGCTATTCTGAAGTCTGTTTTTAAGTACCATACACATTAATTGGAGGTTAGAAATGGCTAGAGATATTGTCCTGCATACCACAGTGGCTAATAAAAAAATGTCTCATAAGGCAGGAGACACTTACCACTACTTCACCTCTCGCGATGAAGGAAAAATGATTACAGGGCTGGTAAAAATACACCCAGATGATGACAGTAAGTCATATGAATACTTAGTAATTAAGCATGTAGAGGAAGAGAGTGGTACGATTCATGTCGTACTGAAAGGAGACGATGTTACAGAGATATCGTTTGAAAATGATGATGAGAGTGATTTTTTGGAAACTCTTTCTCTAGACCTGTAAACACCCAACATTCTCATACGAGGATTATATGAATATCATGCTTCGTTCCGGACGTTATAGCTGGATAGCTGGTAGGACCACTGAATCTTTTGACCATAATGCCGTAGGCAAAATTTTTCACGCCACCATAAAATACGACAAAAATTCCAGTGACGTCCAAATGGGGAAACTACTAATAGAGTATATCAGTCCTGACAAAAGTACTCTTGGTGTGACTCTAACGTCTTAAATCAATACGCCGCTCCTGCGGCGTATCGTCTTTTCAAGCAACTATTTAATATTGACAAAACCTATAAAAATGTCAGGATGAACAAATTAGTTATTTTCTCATAACGGTTCTTTAGAGAGGAGGGGTAAAAGTTGGAATATTCAGTTAGAATCAAAAATCATTTTTCTGTCTGGCTACACACAAAGCATATCAATCAGTTTATTACTTTAGCAGCTTGTATTGTCTCGGTTTTAATACTTTTCACCTTTTTAGTAATAACGCAGCAGTGGCTAAATGGCTTGATTAGAAGCCTTATACCATCACCTGAAGCGTCTTTACGTATTATGTGTCTAACTGCTCTATGCACAGTAGTGCCACGGAGACGATAGCAATCTAGCACAATTGAGTTAGCGCCAGAGAGAGAAAAAAACTTCTCTCTCTGGCGCTTTTTGTTTAATCGTCTTGTTTCTGTGGCTTATCCAAGGTTAAAACGTCCACGCCGATCGTTTCTCCAGTGATTCTAGTTACATCTTTATCAATCTTATTTAATTCCTTATAGCCAGCATTATAATGATTCACAGTGGTAGACAGGGTATTACCAAGTTTTTGGTAATAATCTTCATATTTAGAAATGTGTCCGCTGAGCTTCTCTACATTTTTTATGATATCTTGGGCTTTTTCTTCGATTTCGAGAGCTTTTAGTCCTTGGAGAACAGTTTGTAAATAAGCTAAGAATGAGGTGGGAGAAACAATAATTACTTTATGTTTGCCAGCAGCTCGTTGAATCAAGTTCTCTTCCCCAGCTCCTACTTTGTTTGACAACAAATCGTAGTAAATACCTTCGTGTGGGATAAACATAAAAGCAAAATCTGTCGTCTTTTCAGTTGGTCTAATGTACTTAGCGGTCTCAGTAATACGTAACTTCAAGTCATTTAGAAAGGCTTTTTCTAAAGTGTCGCGCTCTGGAGTACCCTCTGCTTCCACCATACGATTGTAATTATCGAGCGAAAACTTAGAGTCAACCGGAATTACCTTACCTTTTACAAACACTACCGCATCAACTATTTCTCCATCGACAAAACCGTATTGCATCTGAAAACTTTCTGGCGGTAACACGTTCTGAAGCACAGTTTCTAGATAGTATTCACCTAGAATTCCCCGTTGTTTTGGGTTCTTCAAAATATTTTGTAGTTCTTTGAGCTGGTCAGCCACTTGGAAGACCTGCTTAGAACTCTCCCCCACTTCGGTGACGCCTTTGACCACATTACGAAGCTGTTCGTTCATTTCTTTATTGATATCTTGAATCAACTCTCTACTTTCTCGAAATTGAGCTTGGGAGCCTTCACGCATGGTTTTATTGGTTTCACTGAGCTTAGCATCTACCGTTCGAGACAACTCCTCGATTCTCTGCATTACTAACATAGCTTCTTTGTCGTCTTTCTTTTCTTCTTTAGGCTGCAGAAGTTTATAAACCACAAAAGCATTCACTAGCAATAAAATTACAATCAAGCCAATCAAAATCATTTCCATATGTATTCTATTGTAACACTATCAAAATTGCGTGCTAAACTACTCTCATATGAATCTACATCAAGAAATCAAAGAAAGCCTAAAAACAGCCATGAAGGCCAAAGATGCGGTAAAGCTGAGGACAGTACGTAGTATCCTCACCGCTCTGACCAACGAACTAGTAGCCACTGGCAAAACACCACAAGACTGGTTAGAAGATGAGGCGGTGTTTTCTGTAATAAAACGACTTGCGAAACAAAGAAAAGAATCAATCACACAATACGAAGAAAATAATCGCCCAGAGTTGGCTGAACCAGAAAAAGAAGAATTGGTTGTATTGGAAGACTACTTACCAACTTTGATGAGTCAAGAGGAGATTCGCCCAATTGTCGAAGCTAAAAAAGCCGAGCTTGGAATCGACGATAAAAGCAAGATGGGAATGTTAGTAGGAGCCTGCATGAAAGAGCTTGCTGGCAAAGCTGACGGTGCTGACGTGAAGGCGGTAGTAGAATCACTTTTCTAATATGAGACCGAAAGAACGATTGGACCATTTAAAACACCAACTGTTCGATGCAGAGAAAATCGGTGATGACAAAGAGTGGGTTCAGGAACTCGAAGCTGAAATTGAAGAGCTTGAACAGACTTTAACAAATTTAAACGAAGACAATAAAGAAATTCAGGTTTTAAGCAATAAGACAACAGAATCACAAACTCCCCAAGAAGTAGAGCGTGAATTAGTTCAGCAGGTAAAAATATCGATTGCTTCCGGTACACCTCAGTCACTAGCTATTGAGGAGGCCTTACATAACACTAAGGACAAAGCTAGAAAAAAATATTTAAGAAATTTACTCTTAAGAAGACTTAAGTAATTAGTGAGAAATAACTTTAATCGTTGACTAAATAAAATTTGATTGTACTCTATTACGCAGACAAGAGGAGTACATCACATGGATAACGATTTATTCAATCAAGCTTTTGATAAAGCGAGAGAACAATATCCCTACCTAGCCAGCAATATTTCAAGAAGGGTGGTATTAAGAACGGAACGAGCTAATAAAATTAGCCAGAGTAATAATAATGAGGATTATTTTCACTCTAATGTAAACACAGCTATTTTCAGTCTCTCGATACATCATTCAGAGATAGAAGGATATCGGTCATTGGCTGGAATATACTTTCGGTCTGTTCAGCTAAAATACCCTCCTCAAAAAACTTCAATACAGTCGCCAGAAGAAGTCGTTCATCTTGACCTATCTTCTAGGCAGTATGAATGGTTATTTCTTACTCAGGACATTACCGAAAGGTAATGTCCTTTCTTTACATTATATTAATATTATGTTTTAATACTGAACGGTAATATTGTATTAATTGGTTCACTTTTCAAAGGAGACGAACATATGTCACACGACAGAATTGAGATGGTGTGGGAATTCAATGTATATGAAGTCTTCCCTGGTGGAGATATCGAAATTGAGTGGTTTTACAATCTCTTTCGAGGTTATGTAACTATCGGCCCGTACCGAACCAAAAACAACGAGACCTGGGCTCGCATGTCAGCCTGTGGTTACGAAATCGCTGAGCAAGTCACCGAATATTTTCTAGCCAGGAACATACAGCAAGAATCTTCGGGAGTGTGTGTCGAGCCTGATTTCAGGCGCCGCGAGCCAGAAGAATCCGCTTTACCATCATGGATAAATCATTCCGTTCATTAAAGAGGTGGTGTGTGAAAAAACAAACCTTTGTGGAAAGTCAACGCAGTACAGAATATGGTGTTCCTTGTGTTGGATCGTGTGTAAACGACTGCCTGACCACCAAGAGTCAGAGGTTGGACTTGGAAAAAAGACTGTTAAAGTCTATCAGAACCAAACTCATCAGTCCGGTGATACAAGCTGAACAAAGAGTAAAGAGTAACAATTATTTTGTTTGTTTTTATCTTCCGGCTAGTACCTCTGTCTATGAAATCTTAGAATTAAAACAAATTCTGGCTGAAGCCCTAGAAGCGACCGGAATAGTCGGTCAAGTTGAGATTTCACTGTCGTGACACTGATTAAACAACGCCACAAATGCCCAAGCAACGCTTGGGCATTTTTTACACTACTAATAGTTGACATAGTAAAAATTAATAGTATAAATATTAAGGCTTAATTTGTACCTTTCTAATAGAAATTTTTCAAGGGGATCTCTCATGAATAAAGACATATTTGAAAAAGCTTTTGCTCAAGCTCGTTGCCGGTATCCCGAGATAAGTCGTGAACAGGCCGAGGAGTACATTCAGAAACTTTGCCGACAAGTAGCCTTGGAGCAAAGAAGATATCCACTTACTCAAGAGAGGCTCAAGCAAATACGTGCTGACGTACTTTGGGCTTTAGGCTGGCCTGATTCAGGTAGTTTTTACTACCAGATGTTTTGCGTCGGACGACTTTACTTCGAAAACCCTGACAGTAAGGATGCAGACGAAATTAGACTCTGTGCCTGAAATTTCTCAATTAAAGGTTCGTTACTAGCGAGCCTTTTTAAATACCTCTTCTATCTGCAAGGCGTCTTTAATATTAAAACCTCCTACTTTGGTACGTCGTAGACTATGAAGGCAGGCTGGATAACAAAGACGCCGGCCGAGCTCTTCCGCTAGAGAGCGAATGTAGGTACCGCTACCAACAAAAAAGCGTACCCGAGCGACCGCTCGGTCGGCGTACAACTCCACTGTTAGTAATTTAGCTTCATACACCTTCATAATTCTCACCGGTACATCTTCCACCACTTCTCCCTTTTGTTCAGCCATGCGAGCACGTTTATACATAGGTGTACCGTCGACTTTGATAGCACTATAGGCCGAGACCGGTAATCTCAGCTCCCCGATCATCTCTGTTAGAGCGGTGGAAATTTTGCTCCGCAAAATTTCCACCGCTTCAACTACGGCTTTTTCTTCTACTACCTCCCCTTCCATGTCACTGGTAGTGCGACTTTCGCCAATTAAAATCTCAGCTATGTACTCTTTATCCAACTTGGTTAGTTCCGTAAGTCTTTTCGTGCCCGGTCCTACTCCTAACACCATTAAACCTGTTGCCAAAGGGTCAAGGGTACCAGCGTGACCAATTTTAGGCGCTTTTTCTCCATTATGCATACTAGAATAACTACGACGCAAACGACGAATGACATCAAAAGATGTAATTCCTTTTGGTTTATCTATCAATATTAAATCTTGCTCCATATAAACGGAGTTTTATACAAACGCCACAAGTTTGACTAGAAAAAACACGAAGAAAATTATCATGGCCACACCTTCCCATTTTTGAACCTGACGAGCCAACCCAGCCACAAACAGAATTAATGAAGCGGCTACTAAAATCCACAGACCGAGCAACATTACTACGTCTCCAGCTACCAGCGGCGAGATAAGGCCGGGTACACCTACAACTAATAAAATGTTGAAGGCATTAGAACCAAAAATATTTCCTATTGCTAAATCAGTTTCTTTAGATTTAAGAGCTTGGAGGGAAACGAATAATTCAGGTAAGGAGGTTCCAATTGCAATTGCACCAATAGACACCAAACCAATTGGTACCGCTAAACCAGTTGCTATATTCACGGCCATTTCGACTGTAAATTTGGCTCCTATCAACACCGCAACAATACCCAAGATTGAAAATACGACTGCCCTAACTGTGATTTTACTACTTTTCTTAGCTTTACCGTTTAAATCTACCTCCATTTCTTTCTTGGCTTGATTACCTGAAGAAAACAAGTACCACACATAAACACACAAGGTGCCAAACAGAAGTAAAGCTTCAATTCTATCAATCTGACCATCAAAAACACTCGCGACAAAGTGTACTGTCGCGATAAAGAAAATCGGCAACTCGGTCTTGAGGAGATTTTTATTTATCATGACCGGTCCGCCAACCGCTGCTAATACTCCAACAATCAATAAGATATTGGTAATATTTGAACCAACAGCGTTTGCAATCACAATCTCAGTCGAACCGGCAATCACCGCAGCGATGGATGAGGCCAGTTCAGGCAATGAAGTACCTAAGCCAACAATCAAAACTCCAATTGCAAACGAGCTCATTCCTAGAGCCGCCCCAATTTGTTTAGCTCCTTCAACAAATAAGTCCGCTCCTCTAACCAAAACATACAGGGCGCCTATCAAAACGGCTGACCACTGCGCTAACTGCATTAATTCCATATCTATTGAGTATAACCTTAAGTCCTTTAGAAAGTAAGAATTTGAGGGTTGATGACGAGGATAAGACCCAGTACCAACATGAGCATACCGCCAATCAATAAAGATAATTGTGAGTACATTCCACCATGTGCTTGTAGCTTTGAATACCCCCAAATTGCCAAACCAAACACAATAAAATCATCAACCATATAGCCAATAGTGTAGATCAGGATATACCACTGTCGCTCGAGAAATGTGAGCATATTAATATCAAGAATCTTTGTGTAAGCTTGTGGAATCCCAATCGAACAGGCAAATTCAATGATATTTACAGAAAAAGCAATTGCCAGAATAGCCAGAATTGAAGCAATGGTGACCGGCTGATTTACCACGGCTTGAATTTTATTGATAGTTTTGTTTTGTGATTCAATATCAGTAATATCACAAACCAAGTCTGCATTCTTATTTTTATGCCAGCGCCAGAGGAAAAATACTCCTCCTCCGACAGCCAAGAAGCCCACCATTGGGGTGACATATTGGTCAAGCGCAATAAAGTCCCAGGTCTTGTACCATACATTCAAAATCAAGTTATACATTACTGCCTCAGCTAGGATAAAGATTCCGGCCAAGAAAATCATTTTCTTCTTACTCCCAGCTTGAGACAAGATAACTAAGAAAGTTATCAATACCCACATGGCACAAGGATTGAAGCCGTCAATTACTCCCAAAATCGCTGACAAGGAAAAGAGTGAGAAGGATTTTAAATCCACCATACCTAAAACTGGTAAATCAAACACATAGCCCAACTGTTCACCAGCATCACAAGACAAGCCGGTACAACCCCCACCAACCACCACATCTTGCTTAGGAGCCATCGCTAAATGGTCTGGGATAGTGTTTATATGACCCTTCTTAGCTGTTTCAATTGCCAATTTTATACTCTTTCCGGTGGTCTCTGGACTATTAAAGCCAACAATTACTCGCTCCCCCACAACGGTAATAGGTGTTACTTTTGAAGTTTCGTGTTTTTCAGCCACTTGGTTGTACCAATCTTTAGCTTGTTCATTTTCGACAATGTTCAAATACTCATAGTGAATATTTTCTTCAGTTTCAATCCAAGCAAACAAGGCCTTACAGAAACCACAATCGTCACGTCCAAAGATAAATACCGTCGGATTTTCAACTGTCTCGTCACTGCTACCATGGTCACCGTGTGCCAAAACTACTGTAGTTGGCAGCAACACGAATAATAAAGTAAGAATAGTAATAAATTTTTTCATAGTGATTATGCTACCACATAGTGCGTAAAAGTGCGCC
>JAGQMC010000051.1 GCA_020428815.1 Candidatus Kaiserbacteria bacterium | reverse complement strand
ATCCTCTTGCAACGTCGTTTCCAAACGGGATTCATGGACGGTTTTTACGGTGTACCAGCCGGCCACCTAGACGGAAAAGAGACGGCTCGAGAGGGTTGTGCTAGAGAAATAAAAGAAGAAATTGGTATCGATATAAAGCCAGAGGATTTAGAGATGGTGCACATAATGCATAGAAAAGCTGAAGAAGACGAACGAATTGATTTTTTCATGACAACCAAATCTTATTCTGGTGAAATTGAAAATGTTGAACCCAATAAATGCGATGATTTGAGTTGGTTTGAACTAAATGAACTTCCTGACAATATTGTCAATTACGTAAAAATTGCCATTGAAAACTATAGAGATGGAATTAGCTATTCGGAGTTTGGGTATTAAGAAAAGTTCGAACATCGTTGAATAGTCCGCACCAATCAGCCGGCCGGCAACACGAAAGTGTTACCGGCCGTTGCTGTTGGTAGCGGGTGAGAAGAATCGAAAAGAGCTTCTGGCGAAGCCGGACGAAAACCCTTTCGTCCGCACAGAAGCGACGGGGTCGCGTAACACAATATTTTTGAGACTTTTGTCGAAGAAAATATTGATGTGAAGGTGACCGATTCCCCTACTTATGAGCTTGCGAAACAAAATAGCCTAGTGACCGTCAGGATCATTCCCAGTGGGATACACGTCAAGTGTGCCATTTTTGTTCGTGATCCAAGAGAAAGACACCTGCGTGTCTTTCGTGGGAATCAAACCGCCGGAGCGGTGTTTTCATTCCTTCGTAGAAAATGAAAAACTGAGCTGCGTCCAACCGATCTTATGAACATAGTGAATTAGAAACTATGAGATATTCCCTATGAGATTAATTCTATGTTACGATTTAAGTAATGAAAAATAACGTCTTAATTCGTGGTTCAATACTTTCATTAATTTTCGTTACGCTAAATACCTTATTAATGCCACTAGACACTCTTTTGTATAAACCGTTTTTACATCATGATGAGAACTATTATAGGCAGATGCAACTACTTGGCGAAAATCTTGTCATAATATTATTTTCATTTGTTATAGTGGCTTTGCTCTCAAAAAGATATAGAAAACTCGGATACAAGGCCTCTACAGTATGTGTCATAACGGCTATACTATTAGCGGTGCCATTCTGGATCATGCCAATTATGGACCCAATTGGATCCATAGGCTTTTCAATAGGATTTACATATGTATTTGCATACCTGGGTTTATTTATTTTAATGCCAGCACTGTTAATTGTATCAATAATTGATTTAATTAAATCTACACCTGAAGCACGTAAAAGGTTTTTTAACAAGAATTTATTAACTCAAGAAACTAGCAACAAAAGCCTTAAGGTAACTATTACAGTTGGAATTATTATTGCTCTAGTGCTCTCTATAATTTTAAAATATCTTCTGGACTACCTGTATAACCTTCCAAAGTAAGACATGATTAATAACATAATTCCAATTCTGTCCCATTTGGATCACACGTCAATTTTACCGAAAACACGACTCTCTATAGAGTCGTGTTTTCGTTTGTAAAATTTCATATGAGACCACGAGTAAGTGCCTTGAGGCACTTAACGTGGAAATCGAACCGCCGGAACAATGTGAGGAAGAATGACGAACGAATGAGGCGTGTCCCCCGCGGCACTTCTTATTTTATGAGCTTGCGAAACAAAATAGCCTAGTGACCGTCAGGATCATTCCCCGTGGGATACACGTCAAATGTGCTGTTTTTATTTTTGGCAAGAAAGGAATAGTAAATTAATTATAATAATCCATCGGAATAATCAGGTTGGAAAATTGGGATATCATTCTCTTCTATAAATTCAGCTGCTGGATGAACTAAAAAACCTAACATTGCAAAGACAATGATGAATAAAGCGAGATTTGTCAAAAATGTTTTCCTGAAGCTTCCTCCCTTTTTGACTCTCAGGTATGTTAAAAAAATGACAAGTAATCCAGCATAAAAGGATCCTGGGAATATTAAAAAACTTTTGATTTCGTTGTATGTACATTTACACACTACCCAGACGGGAGGTACGAACATGGCAACCACTCCAAGGACCAGAGTTCCAATAATTAAACCAATAGCGTGTTTGTTATAAACACTCATACTTTCATGATAGCATGCGTGATATAAGCTTATTTCATAATCCGGTTCCAATTCGTACTATAGTGGAATCACATATCACAACTCCGGTAATGACCTAACATTTTCTATTCATGTAAATAAATAGCTTGATATAATAAGATCATGGAAAATTTTGAAAAACCAAAACCTAAAAAAGAGACCGTCCCGAAAGACTACGAGTACGATATACCTACCCCGAGAATAGAAGAAAGAATTCCAGAACAAGAAAAAGATATTACTCCCACTCCCCACCAGCCAGATATTGAAATTGATATTAATAATATAGATGGTTTTTTAGACGAACAGGAAAAGAAAGATTCTCCAAGTCGGAGGCGGCCTGGTCAGTATTAGAGTAAAAAATGAGTCCCTAAGGACTCATTTTTTACTCCCAATCTTTAATCACAATGGTCTTACCTTTCTGTTCAATCACTACTTTTTGTTTAGCCCGCCATTTCAAGTTACGAATAATTTCAATCGGTAACGTGACAGAGATTGATTTACCTCCGCTAGATTTATGTAGCTTTCTAATGTTTCGCTCATCTAATTTTTTTCTTCCCATACATACAGCATAACAGAGGCCCCGCATTAATCACCGCACTAGTGCGGTGATTAATGCGGTGACTTTATAAAAAAAAAGACCCCGTGCAAAAACGAGGTCTGAATAATCAAGAATATAAGAATCAGGGCATTTTTTGCGCTGGAGATGGCATTTCAATCTTATCAACTGCTTTCCCTTCCAGCTCAATCTGATCCAAAACTGTGATTTCTGGAACTGGGGGTGTACGCATTTTCACATACACCCCCAGTCCTTCTTCAAGCTTCCTCTCAAGTCTTTCCACATTGGCCCTCCCACGAAGGGTTCCGTCTGCGGCAATTGAAGGCCCAAAGGCATACTTAATCAGCTCCTTATTCATTTTTTTGGTGGCCCCTGCCGGATCCCCCTTGAGTATCTCCTCCCAGCCCGCGGCAGCAATATTTTTGACGGCATTTTTTTCATCACGCCTGACAACCATATTATCTGCCCCAGAAAGTGGAACACTGCGAATGAGCATGAGTGCATCAACCATTTTTACCTCCTGGATTGTTACAGTTTCAGGTAAACCACCAGTCTCATACATATCAGCAGGATAGCTACTGTTGAAATACAACACGTCCTCTGCATAGCGGATTTTTTCCATATCATTCATCTCACGATAAGGAATCCTGTTTCCGTATACCCTCTCTGGTACATATTCAAACTGAAAGGTTGTTGGTTGAGTTGCAGGTTCTTTTTCCGCCGGAAGATTCTTCTTTGGTTTACCAGCTTGTCCAGACGACCCTTCTGATTCTTCATCATCAATACCTTCTGAACCAAAATAAAGTCCTCCTCCCGAAAATATGGCACCGGCACTTTTTGCTGCTGTTGTCCCTTCTGCTACTGTAAAGCTAGCTTCTCCAATTTTGACAACAAATATGAAGTCTCCGGTGTATATCAGGTAACCTCCGTAGGCTATTGCCGCAATAACAAACGCAGCCTCAAGAGGGTCTTTTTCAATATAGTCCCCGACCATATTTATTCCATTACCAACCTCTCTTTCAGTTTTTTTGAGGAATTTCCCAGTTTCGTTGAGAGTGTTGTAGGTAAGATCACTGGCTCCATCTCCCACCTCCGTGATTAATTTAGCCGGACCCTTCATTACTTCGTTGCCAGCCTTCATGGCTTCACCAACAGTAGCACCCAAAACATTGCCCAAATCCTTACCAGCCTGGTCAGCAATATCACCTAAACCCTTTACTGTTTGCTTTGCTTTCCCCTTCATTTTTTCCCGTGCTTCACTCCACCTATCAGCTTCACTTACAGCCGAACTGAGAAAAAGGCTTGCTGTCACGACAGCCAACACAATGTTTTTTCGCATTACACTCTCCTAAGTTGTGAGAAATTAACACCACGCCTTCATACCATGAGGCGAGCGCCTTGAGGTCCATATTTCTTTGCACCACAAGGAACCCAACTCATAAAATAAGTGTGATTCTATTTTCCTGATTTCAATGAACAACTTTACCTAGCCAAAAATATATAATTTTTATTATTTATGTCAATAGAATCAACCTGTCTTAAATTGTGTTCCCCAACCCCTCACTCCATGTTATTCTGCAGTATCAATGTGTCTTTTTAAGCGCTTGGATTAATAATTATGGAAAACACAAACGAAAAAATGTCACCAGTGCCGATGCGTGGCATGCGTGATTTATTACCAAAAGAGGTGGAATTGAGGCATTCAGTCATCAATACTATTCGAGCTGTCTATCAAAGTTACGGATTCACCGAAATAGAAACCCCAGTGGTGGAACGAGCCGAACTATTAAATACTGGAGAAGGCGGTGATAATGAAAAACAGATTTTCGGAGTATTAAGGCGTGGGTTAGATATCGAAGAGGTTAAGAATATCGAGTCATTGCAAGACTTAGTAGATGGTGGACTACGATTTGATTTAACTGTCCCCCTAGCACGCTACTACGCCAACAACCAAGCCAACCTCCCTTCTCCTTTTAAAGCGTTACAAATTGGTAACGTATTCCGAGCCGAACGACCACAAAAAGGTCGCTATCGACAATTTACTCAGTGTGATATTGATGTCATTGGTGAGACCAGCAGCTTAGTAGAACGTGAATTGGCTTTAGCTACTAGCGAAGCTTTGTTGAAGATTGGTTTTTCAGACTTTACCATCCGCCTAAACGACCGACGTATTCTTAAAGGGATTGTAGAAGCTTGTGGATTTACCCCTAGTGAGTTTGATTTGGTTTTTATCATTATTGATAAATTAGACAAAATCGCCTTAGATGGAGTAGCAGCAGAGCTTGATGAACGTACCACTAATGACGAAGCGGTTACAAAACTAGTAGATTTCTTACGACGAGCAGCCAGTGCTGATGTCGACCCTTTTGCCGAACTCCCAGCCATGATTGATACCGCTGCTATCACTGATTTGCAGTCAATTATAAATGACCTTAATGAACAAGCTGATGGCAACTTCGTAGTTAGATTTGACCCAACACTAGTGCGTGGTATGGGCTACTACACTGGACCGATATTTGAAATTGAAGATAAGGACTTTCCCTCTTCGATTGCTGCTGGTGGTCGCTATGACCGTATGATTGGCAAATACACAGGCACCCCCGTACCAGCCTGTGGCTTCTCTATTGGATTTGAACGGGTGATTGCTCTATTGGAAGAAAGAGGAGCAACCGTCTCTGAAGCAAAAGAGAAAAAAGTGATTATTTATACACCAGAAATAGTCTCCGTAAGAACTGTACTTAAGTTGGCAAAAGAAGCTAGAGCGACTGGAGAAACCGTATTAGTGCAATCACGTAAAAAAAATACCAAGAAACAACTAGATGATTTAACCAGCCTGGGTTACACCGCTTTTTGTCTACTCGAAGCTTCTGACAGTCCGTTACAATTTAAGGATCTGACCAAATAATAAAAACTGCGCGCCTAAGCGCAGTTTTTAAAAGCGTTCTCTTTTTATTTCTTGAGACTGAGGCTCTAGCCACTCTACCCACACCTCCTTGGTGACCAGATTAATCTCCGCCTGACAGTACAAATCATCTCGTTGCCACTTCATTACCAAACTGTCATCAGCACTAGAAATCAGAAAAAAGTGGCCGTCAAAAGCAGGGTATGATGAACGAAATTTCATTAATTTTAATAAACGCGCTACTACCGACTGCTCCATGGCAGCAGTTATTTCTGACCAAGTATAATTATGTCGGTTCACATCTCGACCACGCTTGGTTTCATTAAAGACTGCTAAATCATTCGTACCGGCCAGCAATCCAACATAATAAACCTGTGGAATACCGGGCACAAAGAATTGAATAGCTCTGGCTACGATATAAGCATCATCATCGGTTCCTAAGGCTGAATAATAAGTACAGTTAATCTGGTAAACATCTAATTCACCACTGGCTTCACCACTGGCTCGCAAGGCCTCGTTACCACCATTTTGCTTCACCCAAGCTGTGGTCTCTTCAATTTCCTTTGGACTCATTAAGTACTCTACATCTACTACTCCAATCCCGTCATGGGTATCAAGAGTGGTTATCTGTTCATAGGGACGAATCGTTATCCAGTGTTTTAAATTAGTGGCATTGCTGGCGTGTATGGCATGCAGTATCAGCAAAGGTAGTGAAAAATCGTAGACCCACTCTACCTCACTGCGATTTAGGAGCTCGACTTGCTTATCTGGACCATAGTGAATTTCAGCCAGCAAATCAATTTTTTCTGGAGTTACTTGACGCAACCAACCGATATAATCAAGGGTTTCAGGAATTAAAAAACTAGTGGTGTGAGGACGCTTCACGCAATAACCAACGGCATCCAGACGGATTAGCTTAACGCCTTGTTCGGCTAAATGATTAATAAAACTAACCACCAAATCTCTGGTCACTCCAGCTTCAACGTCAAAATCAATTTGCTGCGAAGTAAAAGTGGTCCAGAGACGGCGGGTTGAACCGTCAGCAAACTCAAAACTAGTATATGGCAGGGTTGGTCGCGGCCGATAGATCTCAGCAAAAGCTTCGTCGGTGACCCCGTAACGCTTTAACACTCTATCTATATCCAAAAACATATCTCGATACAACGAAGCATCTCCTTTCTGTAAAAAATCTTGAAAATACTCAGAGTCAACCGACACATGATTAACCGTCAAATCAACCACCAAGTCATACTGTGTGGCAATTTGTTTTATATCAGTCCATGTACCAAAAGCAGGGTCGACCTCAAGGTGAGTCAGAGGAGCAAAACCACGGTCAGCCGACGATGGATAAAACGGTAAAATATGCACCCCGCCGATTAGGTCTTTTAGATAGATATCGATGAATTTAGCTACTCCGGCCAGATTCCCATCCACACTATCGGGGTAAACAATTAACTGCACTTTATTTTGTAGCATAAAAACATAATAACCCACTCCAGCTAACCACACCTGTTTATAACCTACAATCAGGTATGCGACTCAAGCATTAAAAAAGGGCGTCTGTTGACACCCTAAATACAATGGAAAGTAAACATCGGTCAGACTGGCAATGATTGACTTAGTTTACGCGACCAATCGCTGATCCCTGATCTTACAGCGACGACTCACCTCCACACTATTACGCAATTGTTCTTCGAAGGCAACGTAGCTGAATTTGCCAATGCTGTACTGCGTTAGTAAGTCAGCTCGAGAACGTTTACGAATCAACTCACCCGATTTTGCCCGCTGCCTAGGTACAGCACTAACCAATATCTGATAGTGAATAATCACTTCCACCCACAAGCAAAACCGAACCTCCCCAGGCAGAATCTCGAAAAGACTCTTGTGTTTAACACATTCTTTTTGGACGACTTGTATACACTTATCTACAACGTATTGATAGATACCAACATACGATGATATATTTTCAATTTCACGTTGAGACAGCTCGCTATAAAGCGGTGCCCGTTGAACAACTTTCTGAAAGAACCGTATCCCCTGACTCACTAAGTACTCCCGTCTCTAGCATTGATGGATTTAACCAGCCAAGGTTATAACACGAAAATGAAATTTTACCAATATAAATCCAGTAAGCTGCTACAATAAACTAGATGAAAATGTTAACTATTCTGAAGCTAATAACTAGCTCATTACTAGTTCTTAGTGCCTTACAGCAAATCTTTACTAAAGACACCTGGGCTTTTATTCAGAACGTCAACTTAATCTTTCATGAGGCTGGTCATGTCATCTTTATTTTTTTTGGTGAAACTCTCTATATTCTTGGTGGTTCGATCTTGGAGATTACCATACCACTAATTGTTACCGTTCACTTCGTTTGGACTAAGCAATTTTTCTCAGCTGCTGTCACCTGCTGGTGGTTGGCCACCGCTCTTCTTAGCGTAAGTATCTATGCCAGTGACGCCAGAGAAAGAGTCCTGCCTCTCATCACCAACGACATATCAACTCACGACTGGTTTAACCTGTTAAATAACCACAACTTATTAAAATATGATGATGTCATTGGTTTCATATTTTGGGGTCTAGCGTTAGGGTCGACTTTTATGATTATATTTTTTGTAAGTAAAGATAAAGATGTGTTAAGGATATCAAGTAGAGACACATAAGAAAAAGCGTGGGGCCAGAGCCTCACGCTTAAGTACTAAATCGCAGTTAAAAAAGCGAGCTGTTGAACCATATGTGGATATAAACTGACGCAATGTAACCAAGACCAATAACCAGAGACCATCTGAGATGACTGGTAAAAGTGTAATAACCTCTAGCCAACCCCATCAAGGCAACTCCAGCTGCCGAGCCAATTGATAACATCGAACCTCCAGTACCAGTAGTCAAAGTAACCAGAAGCCACTGACCATCTGACATGTCAAGTTCCATACCGAGAATCGCTAACATCACAGGGATGTTGTCAATTATTGCGGACAATAAACCGGCACCGATATTGGAGACGGTGTAACCGAATCCTCCATACGACCAATCAGACAGCAGAGCTAAATGCCCAATGATTTTCAAGGCACCAACGCACATGATAATACCGTAAAAGAAGAAGAGAGTATCCCACTCTGCATCCTTTACATTCTTGAACGTATCGTAATCATCTCCAGGATCAAGCGGTTCCCTGATAAATTTTGGCAACATGACCCAGTTTATCTGATGTTTGTATTCGAGACGATATCCATAGAGCCACAAGAAGCTGAGGCCTGCCATCATGGTAAAGGCGGGAGGAAAGCTAAACAGGTACTTAAATGTGATAGTGGAGATAATAGTACCTACAAACAAAGAGATGATGACTCTTGCTCCTTTCTTCATCAACACCAAATCTTCTCCCGTTTTTTCACTACCAGTAGACTTTGGAATCGCAAAGCTCATGATAAGCGCTGGCAGCAGCCAATTCGAAACAGCAGCTGGGAACAACTGAAAGAAATCCGTAAACGCTAACTTACCCGCCTGATAGACCATCAGAGTCGTAATGTCACCAAAAGGACTGAAAGCTCCACCAGCGTTGGCTGCCACTACCACACTGATACATCCAATTGTGATGAACTTGCGATTATCCCTACCGACTGCCGATACAACAGCTCCCATAATGAGAGCGGTGGTCAGATTATCAGCCACCGGTGATAAACAAAACGCGATTAGTCCAGTTATCCAGAACATGGCTCTTAGACTCAGGCCAGCTCTCACTAGTCTTGAACGCAAAGCCTCAAAGACATTTCGTTCAATCATAGCGTTGACATAGGTCATGGCTGAAATCAAGAAAAGGAATATGCTTACAAACTCCTGAAAATCATGCTCAATCGCATGTTTCACCACATCAGTGTTTCCGTGCTGAAAGTAGACAAAACCAATTGGCAACCACATGAGGTAACCACCAAAAACAGCTG
The DNA here is from genome assembly GCA_020428815.1 of Candidatus Kaiserbacteria bacterium. Lineage (GTDB taxonomy): Bacteria > Patescibacteriota > Minisyncoccia > Phycocordibacterales > UBA918 > OLB19. The sequence goes on along the minus strand of JAGQMC010000051.1, from coordinate 1,317 downwards.
GTTTACTTTTGAGCATATGAATCTTTTCTTCTGCTATTACGAAACCGTAGGTTACGACAAACAGCATTAGACAGACGACCCCCACCCAAGTGGTTGTCAAATCCAACGTGTGCTCCATTAGAAACTCCTTCTATTTGTTTGTGAAACGAATCTCAAAGAACAATCCTCTCGGGAAGGCTCTCTTCCTAAGCAGGAAATACAATATAATGTGTAATATAGTGTGTCAATTAGTGACCACAACTGCCTTTTACTGTCATTTCAATTTTCTCAATATCGAAATCTTTTAAGCCAAGTAATTTTTTAATGTCTTTATCAGGAACCTCAAAGTGAATCACCTTACTACAATCAGTACAAACGGCGTGATGATGTGGTCTTACCTGATATTCATACTGAGTTTCATCTCCACCTAAAGGCACTTGAGCAATCAACCCTTCTTTAACAAACAAATCTAAACTGCGATAAACTGTTGCTAAATCAATGTCTAAAAGTTGTTCATGAATAGCTTTAGCAGATAAAGTGCCATGGTGTTTTTTGAGAACATTCAGAATTTCCTGACGTTTTTTAGTGAGTCGAATTTTCATAGTTTTGCGAATGATTTGCATTGTACCAAATAAGTGCTATACTCGCAATGCAAATCATTCGCATTTATTAAAGTAATTATAGTTTTAATGTTTATTGAAGCAATTGGATATTCAGTCCTAGTCGCCCTAACCTCTCTAATAGGAATCTTTTTCTTTGGTAATAATAAGAAACTGATAGGAGCACAAAAATTCGTAGTGCCGATGGCAGTTGGGGTTTTCTTAAGCTTGGTCTTATTTGAATTAATTCCTGAAACAATAGAACTCTCCCCCGCTTACGGTAGTATGTCTGTAGCTCTCGGTTTTATTGCTTTTTATATTTTAGCCAACGTTTTACACCAGAAGTATCACTGTCACGAAGAAGAAGATTGTAACCGTAAGAGTGCTGCCCTCTTATTACTAGTAGGCGACACGATTCATAACATCGCTGACGGTATCATCTTGGGGGGAGCTTTTTTAATCAATCCAGCAATCGGAGTGGCTACTGCTATTGGTTTGGCTCTGCATGAGATTCCTCAAGAAATTGTAGAATTTGGAGTGCTGATACGAGGCGGATTTTCAAAAACTAAAGCTGCTATGTTAAATCTAATATCTGCTAGTAGTATAGTACTCGGTACCATCTTCATCCTGTTAGTCGCCGAACATGCAGAAGACTACATTTGGATATTCACTGGTTTTGCTGCTGGTAACTTATTATTCTTGGCAGCTAGCGACTTACTACCAAGAATTCATGGCAACT
>JAGQMC010000005.1 GCA_020428815.1 Candidatus Kaiserbacteria bacterium | reverse complement strand
GAGATAACTTCCCCCGTGTATTCAATGATTTTTTGTGATTTATTAAAATCTCGATTAGCAAACAAGCCTAAGCCAGCGCTACTTCTTTTCACCTTGTACCAATCCGTGTTTTTCATCAGCCAGAGTATAACTCACTTTGTGATAATAATTAATTTTTTTGTTTAAAAACTACGGTATGGAGTTAATGAATCTGTTAAAATTTATCTAATGAGTGATGTTCTTACCAAGTTCGTTCGAGCGGCTGATTATTTGTCGGCGGCGCAAATTTACCTGCAAGACAATGTCCTATTATCTGAGCCTCTTAAGCCAGAACATATTAAACCGCGTCTACTTGGTCATTGGGGAACTTGTCCTGGTATTAATTTCACTTACGCTCATCTCAATCGAGCCATTATCGCTCACGATGTAGAAATGCTCTTTTTGCTTGGTCCCGGCCATGGTTTTCCAGCCGTTCAAGCTAACTTGTTTTTAGAAGGAACACTCACCAAGTATTTCAAAGATATTACTCATAATACTGCTGGTATGCAGCATATGGCCAAGCAGTTTAGTTGGCCTTATGGCTACCCTAGTCATAGTAATCCCGAAGCTCCAGGAGTGATTCTTGAGGGTGGAGAATTGGGCTACTCTTTATCTACAGCCTATGGTGCTGCTTTAGATAACCCAGATTTAGTCGTAGCCTGTTTGGTGGGTGATGGTGAAGCTGAAACCGGTCCAACAGCCACCGCATGGCATTTAAATAAGTTGATTGATCCGGCTCACAATGGAGCAGTATTACCGATTTTACATCTCAATGGCTACAAGATCTCTGGTCCGACTTTCTTTGGTCGGATGAGTGATGATGAATTACGCGCACTTTTCTATGGTTACGGTTATGAACCACATTTTGTTGATGCTTACACCGAGGCTGATGTGCACGCTAAGATGATGGCGGTTATGGACGAGACAATTGAAGCAATTCGCTTTACACAGCACTGCGCCCGAGAGGGAACTCTACACGAAACTCCACGGTTTCCGATGATAATTCTCCGTACTCCTAAGGGTTGGCACAGTATCGATTATATTGGAGATAAAAAAATAGAAGACAATCATTACTCACATCAAGTGATTGCTGAGTCAGCTCGTACAGACGCCGGGCAATTAGCTAAGTTAGAGGAATGGTTGCGCTCTTATAAGTTTGAGGAGCTCTGGGATGGTGATAATTTTGATTCTGATATTCAAAGTTTGATTCCACGGGAAGATAGAAAGATGGGTGACAGCCGTCACGCACGAGGTGGTAACCCAGTTTATCAGCCGCTTGCTATGCCTGATCTACAGAACTACACTACCAATCAAACATGTGACCTAAACAACCCTATTTGTGGTATGGAGAGTAGTATGGAACGTATCGGCGGATATTTGCGTGATTTAATGCGTGAAAATGAATGCAATCGTAACTTACGTCTAATGTCGCCAGATGAGACTTATTCCAATAAATTAGGAGCTGTTTTTGAAGCTACAAAGCGAGCTTTTGTTTGGCCACACAAAGAGTGGGACAAGGACATGGCTTGGGACGGTCGAGTCTTAGAAATGTTATCGGAACATAGTTTGCAGGGGATGTTGCAGGGATATGTATTAACTGGGCGACACGGTGTGTTTGTGTCATACGAGGCTTTTATTCAGATTGTCTCCAGCATGGCCGATCAGTATTCTAAGTTCATAAAGATTGCTCGTGATGTAAAGTGGCGTGGAGACTTTCCGTCCTTTAACTACATTCTGACCTCAGGAGCTTGGCGACAAGAACATAATGGTTTTTCACACCAGAACCCAGGTTTTATTGACGGTATCTTACAAAGACAAGGTTGCTACACCAACGTCTATTTTCCCGCTGATGCCAACATGGCTTTAGTCGCTTTTAAAAAGATGATGTCTTCTAAGAAGGAGATAAATGTGTTGGTTTGTTCTAAAAGACCGCTGCCGGTTTGGCGTACGCTTGCGGAAGCCAAACAAGACATGGAAGACGGGGTATCGATTTGGGAGTTTGCTAGTGATGAAGATCCAGATATTGTTTTTGCAGCGGCAGGAGATTACCCGACACTTGAAGCTTTGGCGGCAATTAGTTTGGTGCGGCAGCGGGTACCAGCTATGAAAATGCGTTTTGTGAATATAAGTTCTCTGTCCGCGCTCGGAATTGGCAACTCACAGTGTCGGGTATTGCGTCACGACTTTAAATACTACTTCACGGCAGACAAACCAGTCATTATTAATTTTCATGGTTATCCGCAGACAATCAAGCAAGTGTTGTTCGATTATGCGCAAAACCCAGATCGTTTTATAGTGCACGGTTATGAGGAGAGCGGTTCTACCACCACCCCATTTGATATGATGGTGCGCAATCGAGTCGACCGATTTCACTTAGCTATGGAAGCTTTTGCTAAGGCCGCCAAGGAAGGCATCATTACTGAAATTGAAGCTCATGATTTAATTGCAGAGTTCCAACAGAAGTTATTTGACCATCGTGCATACGTTAAGGAACATGGGGAAGATTTAGCAGAGATCACAAATTGGTCATGGCAACAACGTTAGTCGTTAATCCAGGAAGCTCATCACGAAAGTACGCTTTGTACTGCGACGGTAATTTAGTGTTGGATTTACGTTTTGAGGATACTCAGGCGGGATTTGAGATGTGCACTCGCTTTTCCGGTGGGCAACAAATATGTGAACCGATTAAAGAAAGTCAATTCTCTGATGCGCAAGCTTTGGTGGCTGATGAGGTGGATAAATATTTGTTTCGTGAGTCAGCTGGTTCCCTAGGGTCGGTTATTGTAAGAGTAGTGGCTCCGGGAACATACTTTCAAAATCATCGTGTGATTGACGATGAGTTTATTAAAAAGTTGCAAGCCAGCGGGGTGTCAGCACCTTTGCATATCCCAACGATTTTGCGCGAAATTGCTGGTTTGAAAAAGCATTTTAAACTGGCTAAGCTACTCGCGGCTTCTGATAGCGCTTTTCATAAAACCATGCCTAACAAAGCGCGTTGTTATAGTATCGATGCGGTTGATGCTCGCGCTCATGATTTGTATCGGTTTGGTTACCACGGCCTGTCTGTTGCTTCTATAGTACGTCGCGTTCATTCTGTAATTGGGCAAGACCCTGAACGGATGATTGTTTGTCATATTGGCAGCGGGGCTAGTGTGACGGCGGTGAAAGCGGGCCGCAGCGTCGAGACCACGATGGGTTTTTCTCCTACTTCTGGATTACCTATGAGTAGTCGGGCTGGTGACCTCGACGCTGCGGCCCTCTTAGAACTAATGCGATTTAAGAATTTACGTCTAGATGATGCTGAAATGTATCTGAATACCCGGGGCGGTCTAGCTGGTCTAGCCAACGAACCAGACATTAGGCGACTGCTTGATAGGCGAGCGCAATATGACTCAACTGCCAAACAAGCTCTAGAGAAATTTGCCTACAGTATCCAGCAAGCTATCGCTGCTAGTACCGTATCTCTTGGTGGTTTAGATGTATTGGTTTTAACTGCCACCGCAGCTGTTAGAAGTGCTGAATTACGACATTTAATTTTAGCTGAGCTCAGTCACTTAGGGATAGTAGTCAGTCCTGATCGCAACAATGCTTTGGTTGGTAGTGATGGAGTGGTGAGTGTGCGTAATAGTCAGGTTAAGGTGGTAGTGATGCGCACTGATGAAATGGGTGAAATGGCAAATATTGCTTATTCATTAGCTGGAGTAGAGTAATTGCCTTTTTGCAACAATTTGGTTGGTACAATAAAAACAGTCAGAAAATATGGTTTCTTGGTTCAGTAATAATAAAAAAGCCTTGTTACATTCCAGTGGAGTTTTCCTACTGTCCTTTACGGTGGTAGTGTTTTTAACTTTCTATTACGATTTTTCCCAAGTTGATTTAGCGGGCTTGCTATTTATTGTAGCTTTTCTCTGTTGTGTTTTCTTAGCGAAGAACACTTTCGATATGACCAGAGCTGCTGAAGCTTCTGAAGAACTAAAGAAAAGCATTGCGAAGGATTTAGCTTTTAATTCTGAAGAACTATATATTCAGCTTTATAAAAACAGCCCAGTCCCTTATCTGATTATTGACCAAGAAGGACTAGTAAAATCTGCCAACATCTCAGCTGTCAGATTGTTAGGCGAAAAACAAACCAAGGTGAATGGTATTAACATATTTAGTCGTCTCACTAGTGACAATCCACATCACTTGGATTTTTTAACTGAAAAGTATCGTAGTGGTGTGTCGGTAAGTAATGAAATGGTTAAAGTGAATCGAGACGATAATCGAGAGGCGTGGGCACTGTTGTCACTCTTTCTTTTCATTGATGCGTCTGGTGAAAAAATTGGACTTATGACCTTGGTTGATATCACCAGGCAGAAGCGGGCTGAAGACGCTAAGAGTGAGTTCGTATCACTAGCGTCACACCAGCTTCGGACGCCAATTGCTGGTATGAAATGGAGTGCTGAGTTGCTGTTGATGGATAATCCAGATGCTCTCACTGCCCGACAACGAAAGTACATAGATCGGTTATTAATTAGCATCAAACGAATGGCTTTGTTGGTTGATGACTTCTTGCGAGTGTCTCGTTTTGAATTAGGTACTTTTAAACCGGAATTTCAGAAGGTAGTGTTGGCTGATTTGTTTGAGGATGTCCGAGAGGAGCTGTCTGGACGAGTCAAACAAAAACATCTTGAAGTTAAGACTTTTTATGATGAGTCAGTCACGGAGATTATTACCGACCCTAATTTAGTCCGGATGATTGTAACTAATCTCTATTCAAATGCGACCAAGTACACTAGGGAGAACGGCACTATTCATCTTGGTTTTGCTAGAAAAGAGGATGATTTGGTAATTTCTGTCGCTGACAATGGTATGGGGATACCAGTTGCTGATCAAAGTGAAATATTCTCTAAACTATTTCGAGCTTCGAATGCTGCTAGGAATGTACCTGATGGTACTGGCTTAGGTTTGTATATTGTTCGTCAGGCAGTCAGTGTTTTGAAAGGTCATATTACTTTTACCACCGCCGAAAATGTTGGTACCACCTTTGAAGTGACTCTACCTTACGAAGAGCAGGTTAGCTAGCGATCTAGTACCTCATCAATTCTTTTCATTAAATCAGGAATACTCCAGTCTGGCTTAAATAAGATTTGGTCAGAGGGAAGATTAATATTTTTTGCGATGTTAGCAATAGATTCTGAAGCAGTCAAAACGATAATTTTGGCATTGCGCCCCCAATCACTTTCAGTGATACGCTTGTATACTTCATAACCATCAATGTCAGGTAGACGGATATCAAGCAGAATTAAATCTGGGGCATGCTCTTGAGCGAGCAGCACTCCTTCGCGTCCATTAGGAGCCAAGATTGATTCGTGACCACGAATATTGAGCATGTCTGCTAGTGATTCAGCTAAGTAGGGGGAATCTTCTACAATTAAAACTGTTTTCTTGTCCATTAAAAACATTCTAACGCATTTTGACTTTTTGTGTGGCGGGACACTGTGTTCAGCGGTATGCTTAGGAGAGCTGAAGAAAGTCAATTTTCTCATTGACAAAATAATAAAATAATGCTATTATATTAAATAACGTCAGGGGGACGTTGTACATAAACCAAGAAGAAGGAGATAGACTATGGTCTATGACCGAGTTAAGCAGAGACAGAGGTTTAAGTTCATTGCTGTACTGGCCGTACTATTGGCCGTACTGTCTGTGCCGCTGAAAGAGTATTTTTCGGCCACTCCGGCCTCAGTACTTGAGGCTAACCAAGGGTCTGTTGCCGAGGGTTTCATCTACGTCGATGCCGGCAATGGCGCTGACAGAGTGATGCTTAGCGATTGAACTCTGTGACAGTGGTGATACTGTCGCTAGAAATCCCGTGTGTGATTTATGCACCGGGATTTTTTCTTTATCTTAGGTAATCATAAAGAAATCTAATAGTTCAATTTTCAAACATTTATAAACGAGGTACTATATTTAGTAATGACTGATACCAATACATCAAACCATCAACCAAAAATTTTGATAGTAGAAGACAATCCAAACAGCCAAAAGTTATTTCGTGATGCTTTTGAAGCTGCTGGTTTTCACGTGGTGACTACCGGAGAAGCTGAAGGTAATTTCGTCGAGGCGGTACTAAATTTTATGCCTGATATTATTTCTATGGATATTATGATTGGGAAGCCGCAGTGGGGAGAGGAAGGTCTGGATGGTTTTGATGCCGTTGAATTACTTCGCCAAGATGAACGAGCTAAAAATATACCAATTATCATGATGACCAACTTCTTTGAGGAAAGTAAAGTGGAGCGAGCCAAGCGACTAGGAGTAGTTGATTATATTAATTTACCAAGTCACGCTATTCAAAATATTCCACAAATATTTTTAACCTATCTTAATAATCAAGACATGTACGTACCGGTCCACCCAGCTTTCCAAGTGGTGGATAAGCGTGATACAGAAGAGTAATCAAATCTCATGAAAAAATTAACTTGCAAAGAACTGGCTGGTCCAGTCGACTGTGAAGCAGAATTCAGCGGAGACACTTTAGAAGAAATTGGTGCCGCTTGCCAAGCTCACGTTATGGAGCAGATAGGGGAAGGAGATGAAGCTCACCAAACTGCGATAGCTGCCTGGAAAGAAATGACTCCTGAGGACCAACAAAAAGCCTTTGTGGAATTTCATCGAAAGTTTGATGAAGCATAAATAACAGATGAGGCCGGCCGCACGAAGTGCGACCAGCCTTTTTAGTGACTAACCATGATTTTTGTTGGTGGGTAGAAAACACTGGCACCAAAATCATCAATAAAGATTAGCTTGAAGGTGTCCTCAGGTGGAACGTCCAGTACAGCGGTCCTGATTACTGGTATATGCTGAGCAAACATCTCACATATTTTTCTATCAATTATTCCGATTGTGAAATCATTTTCTGTGTAATTATAGTTTAGTGATTTGCTACGACTCTCAAAGAGTTCAATTAGGTCTCTGGCCTGATCAGCATTCTTTTGGAGGCAGATAACTGCATAGTTGGAAGGCTTTTGCATTAACTCATGTTCAGCTATCCAAGCCGCAGTCTGTAAGTCGTCACTCAACTGCTCTATAACATCTGCGTGTGATTCATAAATTTCGTCTTCGTCAAACATTTGTTTAACCCCGCTTAATTTAAAGTGTGCACCTGAAATGAAATTATTACAAAACTGCACAAAAGTAAACACTAAGACGCAAACTAGACGACTACGGTCTACGAAATAACTCACTGCTGGCTTAGTGTGATGTGCAGAAGTGCTCTCGTCAATCAGGATAATAAGTTTGTACAATATCTTCAATGGAACAAATCTTTGCTTTTTTACTCAGCCTTCTGGCTTCTTTGGTGGGAGTGTTTGGTAACACAGGAGAGGTGGCAAATTGGCCTGAATCAGCTAGTGAAGGAATTGAACTAGTCGAAGTAATTGAGGTAATCGATGGTGATACTATTAGGGTGCTAATAGATGGAGAAGTTGAGTCCGTCCGCTACATTGGTATCGATACGCCCGAGCCCTACCGTGATGGCAAGCCAGCTTGTTATAGTCAGGAAGCTTCTGTGCGCAATCAAGAGTTGGTGGAAAATCGGTTTGTAAAACTAATAGCTGACGTTGAAGATAAAGATAAGTATGACCGATTGTTGCGGTATGTTTATGTCGATGACTTATTTATAAATGAAGTGCTAGTGAGCGAGGGTTATGCCAAAACTTTACCGATTAAACCAAACACCAAACACGCCAGAGAATTTAAAGAATTACAAGATACTGCTAAAGAAAGGGGGCTCGGCCTGTGGGGCGAGTGTGATAAGTGAAACTCAGAGTAAAAAGAAAAGCCTCACGAGATGTGAAGTTGTAGGAACTTCCTCGTAGGGCTGAAGTGGTCGTCAGGCGGATATAGTTCCGCCTGCGATGTTGGCGTTTCCGCATTCGGGGCAGATGCCTTCGTGCTCATCGCGGATGCGCTCGAAGTGGTGCCGCTCGAAGTGATAGATGCGCGAGCCGTCGGGCATCTGCCAGTACCAACAACAGGTGCTGCTCTGGCAGGGTGCGTGAAATTCGACCGTTTTGCCAGCACGGCGGGCGACTGTGACTTCGCCAGGGACGAATTTGACTCCTCTGCTGAAGTCGTTCGCATCAGATTGGGGGAACGGGTTTCCCGCGTCGTCGCGACCACCCATTGCGCTTGCCAGCATTGCGAAGGCGGACATTTCGCCCATATCGCTGTAACGGCTACCTTTGCTCATTTGAAGACCTCTTCTGTCGGTTGAGAATTGATAAAACAATACACTAAAAATAGTGTATTGTCAATGTCTGTGGAGACGGCGGGAATTGGTCACGAATAAATTTCTTTTAGAAATTTTTCTCGACCCTGACTCACTTGTTCGCAAGCTCACATCATTCCGTCTTTCAATTACCGAAGAAAGCAAAGCAGTTTGCTTTCTTCACTCTATTAGCAAAATTAAAAACCAGCAGAAGCTGGTTTTTAATTTCACTAGTGGAAATCATTACTCCAGTTAAAACCTCTTTGCTTGAAATGGAGTGTGTATATGAAGATATTGTGGTAATGGAACATAAGTTAAACTAATGATATGGAACCAGAACAAATTACTGAGCAGATAGAAGAAACTTCTTATGCCCCAGAAAATAATTTTCACAAAATAACACCGCTTTCAAAATACTTAGCGCTAGCACTATTTGTCCTTCTGCCTTTCGTTGGTGGATGGGTGGGTTACCAATATGCTCCTGAGAAAATCGTAGAAATTGAAAGAGTTGTTGAGGTTGAGAAAGTGGTTATAAACGAAGTAGATAAGTCCCCGTCTACCAGCGATGTTACACCTGCAAATACAGTCTCGTATGTATCAATAAAAGAGAATCAAGACGAATATTCGATATACGACAGCATAAATATTGCATTTAACTTTGCTTCAGAAAGTGTTATTGACACTTCAGAACAAAAAAGAGAACTTTACCTTATCGATGATTCAAACACCCTTCAACGTTTTATTACTGAAGTAGATTTTGACACTGGCAACATAGAATTTACCCCAGAACACGCTTGGCGTAATGCGGGTCTAGATATAGTTGCCGACCCTCCCAAGACTGGAAATTACAGAGTCTTGTTGTTAGCACGGGAAAGTATTCACAGAGAACCAGGCCCATACGACTATCCTGTCGATACTCTGGATAATCCTTATACTGTTTATAAGGATGGGTTTTTAGTAAACTCTGAAGCAACAAAGCATGGAATTGCGCCAACGGAACTTTTAGACAGTGCTGTTAGTGAAGTATTCCACATCACGAACCCTATTGTTGAAAAGAATAAAGGGTAAGGCCTGTTTAGAAGATAAATTATAAAAATGCCACACCCAGAGTGGCATTTTTAAGTTGTGGAGCAGTTTACTTCGAGTAAGAACCTCTATTATTGAAATGGAGTGTGCGAATTTTCTGAAGATTGTAGATCGCTGGTGATGTGTTGCGTGATACTATAGTCATAATGAATATTGAAGAACAAAATCAGGTCGATAATACTGACGTGGAGGTTATTGAGGAGACTGCAGAGACTTTGAGTACCAAATCAGAGTTTAACTGGAAACTGCTTTCTCTCACCCTCATCGCTTTTATTATCGGTGCCAGTTTAGTGGCGGCGGCGTTTTATTATAAGGAACAACAAAAGATTAAGCCTCCGGTCGACTTAACACCTGAAGCAGAAGAGATGGTTTGGACGCCCCCACAGGAAGAAGGGGATGATAGCTGGGCTCTCCCAGAAGATAATTTTGATAATGACCTAGCAACATCTACAGAGTATGAGGAAGATGTTGAAGGTGAAAAGGTAGAAAAACCTTCACTTTGGGACCTTTCTGAACAAGAACCGGCTGTAGCTCAGTATGAACTAACTGTCGATTGGCTTGATAGACCTATCGAGTCTGAAGTTGATGACTTGCCAATTTCTTATGTAAATCGCTCTTATCGGGTGGGGACAGCGACTAATGGACCTCTACAAGGTGAAACCATTTATCTGTTCTATGGTCCTGGAATGGCGACTGATTATCCTGACGGACTCTTTGTACTTAATCCTGGTGTGATTGAGGTTACGGAATGGATGGATGGAGTAGCTAATCTTCCTGAAAATATATCTAGTGCAGATAACTCAATTAAGCTTAAAAAGGACGGTGAGTTATTTGCTGCGATGATAGATATTGAAGATATGAGAGAGTGGCATGAAGCTGAAATTGATACTTTGACTTTCGAAGGGTTAGAAGAGATTCCTGGTAATACCCTTTACACATACAACGAATGTTTATTTGCTCGAACACCGAGTGATTTGGTTGTTGAGTACATCATAGATATTCCATTTATTGCTGATGAAGACGAAGGGTCATACTCAACTCCTGAGATTAGCTACAATCGAATTGATGGCGATAGAGTTACGGGAGAGTACGAAATCTACAATAGAGTTTCTTACGGGTGCGGTTCACTTTGTTCTCCATTAAAGGTTGTGGACCGTAGCGACGATGAGTTTGTAAAAACAGGTGCCACAGATGATGGTTCCGAACTGTATGTGCTTAAAGACGTTTATGACGAGCGATACAACGAGCTGTATACACAAAGGAATACTCGGGCGTTTGTTGATACTTCTGACGGTCAATACAACGCATTGGGTGAAAATAAATATGCGTATGAAGAGTTTATAAACGTGGTGCCGCTTCTCTACTGGAAGGACCCACTTGGCCGCTGGGTTGAGTTTGTGAATACTGAATTCATTATTCTTGCAGAGAAGTGTAAGCCTGTAATTTACTTGTATCCTGAAGAGGAGACAGATCTTCATGTAGAAGTTAAGCCAAATATTGGATTTACAAAAACTATTCCTGAATACAAGAACGGTTGGAACGTTACAGCGTATCCTAACGGAACCGTTATTGATAGAGAGACGGGAGATGATTATGACTATCTCTATTGGGCTGGATTAGTTGATGGGTACCCGCTAATCGAAGAGGGTTGGGTGGTTGCACAAAAAGACCTTCCTGCATTCTTTGACTACTCCTTGCCTCGCTATGGACTTCGAGGAGAAGAAATCACTGACTTTACTGAATACTGGATTGAAGACATGGATGAGGCTCCGTATTACGCAGTTAGCTTCGTAGAACAGTCCATTATTGATGAGTTGTCACCACTATCGATTGATAAGGAGCCAGATGTGGTAATGCGGATTCTTATGACCGCTCAACCACTGGAGCGACCAATTAAACTCAATGCTCCTCAACTGCCTGAGATTCCAGAACGTAGAGGATTTACGGTCGTTGAGTGGGGAGGAACTATTTTGCGGTAATTAATTATGAGTAAAGGGAATCACTACAAACTACCTCTGGTGGTTATGCTGCTCGGTGTGTTAGTCGCTCTCATTGTTTTGGTGATTCCTTCAGCTCCTGTAAAAGAAACTGATAAGGCAAAGGAGAAGCGTATGTTGTCCGAAAATTTGCATTCATCATACTCAAAAGACCCAAGTCTTTACGGCATAAGTTCAACGAGAGACTTTGTCCAAAGGTTTGAAGATACTGTGTATGGAGGTGTTGTTTCTCATCATCTTTTGGCAAATATTGACATTGCTAAGTTCTTTTATGAATTTAGTGACCAGGAGGTGGACCGAGTGATAATAATTGGACCAAATCACTTTTATCCGACGACCTTTCCTGCGTTATCAACCACCTATGACTATGAGACGCCTTTTGGAGAAGTTCGTCTCGATAATGAGTTCATAGAAGGATTAGTGACAGACAAACTTATCCAAATAGATGAGAATACTGTTGATACTGAACATGCAATTTCTTCGTTGGTTCCGTACGTCGCTCACTATTTACCGGATGCAGAGTTAGTGCCGATTATTCTCACTCGAAATGCACCAGACAATTTACTAGAGGGGCTAGCTGACTATTTTAAGAAAAATAATACTGAGAATACAATTGTTGTTGCCAGTGTTGATTTTTCACATCATTTATACAGTAATGCTTCCATGCTGCATGACCTCAGGTCTGTAGCTGCTATTAAAAGCTTTGATATTGAAAGTCTTAGTGAGCTTGAGATAGATAGTCCTCAGTCAATCAGTGTTCTACTGCAGTATCTTGAAGCAATAGGAGCAAAAGACGTTTCTCTCTGGCAACAAAATGCAGCTTCAATATTTGATGAATATGACATCGATGATGTTACATCGTATGTTTTTGCACATGCTCGTAAGGGGGATATAGAAGAAGTTCCTGGAGCCAGCATGCTTTTCTTTGGTGACACAATGTTAGGCAGAGGTGTTGAGAGAATGATTGATGGTAATGTAGATTTGTTTTCTGGAATTCGTGGTCCTGAAGGAAACTTCCTTAAAGGATATGACGCTATCATGGTGAACTTAGAAGGTGCTATTGCTAGTGATGAATGTGGAACGACGGATGATGAGTTGCTCATTCAGCCTGACAATTTAAAACTTTTGACTCAGGAGAATATATCTCATGTTGGGGTGAAAAATAATCATTTCCAGAAGTGTGAAGAAGAAACATCTGTATCAATAGTTGAAAAAACTAGCTTAAAATCTCTCGGCGATATCTCAGTAATCCAAGGGACTGGACACGATATAGCTGTAGTATCAGTTTATGCGGCTCCAGTTCCGTCTGACACAACTTTAATAGTTGACGAGGTAAAAGATTATTCCACTAAGTATGAAAACTTAGTAGTGAATATTCACTGGGGAGTGGAGTACAGTACTGAACCAACCAAGACACAAACAGAACTTGCTCATGCGCTCATAGATGTTGGGGCAGATATCATAATCGGTCACCATCCTCATGTGGTTCAGACAGTAGAGAAATACAACGATGGTCTCATTGTTTACTCACTCGGCAACTTTATTGCTGACCAAGAAGGAGAGCTTACTAAGAGTGGCATGGCTGTTGGAGTCTTCTTTGGAGAAGGTGAAAAGAAATTATTCTTGTTTCCATTTGAACAAATTAATGGTGTGCCAACTCATGTAACTCAAGTATATGCTGGAGGTATTTGTACAGATCTTGTTGAATTTATCGGTATGGATTCAGTACATCCTTGTGTGCTCACAGCAGGTAATCGGTAAGAGGTTCCAATTTCCAAACATCTTTCCCAAATTACACAAAACGAGCCTTATTTTATAAGGCTCGTTTTGCTTCAGTTTTGGTGGTCTTATCATAACGCTTGCTCGAACTACTTGGTCGCGAAGCGACTAACGCTGGCCGCGCGGAGCGCGTGGTGATGCGGTACTTCCGCGTACGCATTCGCGTTCGTGGTGATGCCTCACGCTCCT
>JAGQMC010000004.1 GCA_020428815.1 Candidatus Kaiserbacteria bacterium | reverse complement strand
TTTCATCATATGAAAAAAACCACCTCTTTGATTGTTGGCAATTGGAAGCTTAACCCGACTTCTCTAACCGAGGCCGTTACTCTTAGTAGTGCTGTGGCAAGAAAAAATAAGCAACTGAATGAAGTGGCTGTGGCTATAGCCCCACCTTATCCGTATTTGTCAGATGTTAAAAAGAAAATTGCCAAGAGTTCAGTGGCTTTGGCAGCGCAGGATGTTTCAACTGAAAATATGGGGGCCTTCACGGGAGAGGTTTCAATTATACAGTTGAAAGATTTAGGAGTGGAATATGTAATTATTGGCCATTCCGAACGTCGAGCGATGGGTGAAACTGATGAGTTGATACAAAGGAAAGTCGCTATTACTTTGAAACACCGTCTAATACCAATTGTTTGTGTTGGTGAAAGAGATCGAGACGATCAGGGCAACTTTTTTTCTTTTGTTGAAGACCAGTTAAGAAGCTTGGCTAGTACTCTATCTAGTGCTGAGATCAAAAAAGTAGTAATAGCTTACGAGCCAATTTGGGCGATTGGGACTGGTAATACAGCGACCGTAGAAGACGTGAAAGAAATGCAGCTGTTTATTGAGAGTACGTTAACCAAACTGTATGATCGAGCAACTGCTAAACGAGTTAGGTTGCTGTATGGTGGTTCAGTTAAGCCAGCTAATGCCAGGTTACTTTCTGTCGAGGGAGGCATGAACGGTTTTTTGGTTGGTGGATCCAGTCTAAAAGCTGATGATTTTACTGCAATTATAAAAGCTGCCATTTAGTTAGTATGAAAGTCATCACAGACCTAGAGGATTTAAAAGGCAAGTACGTTTTACTGCGGTCATCTTTAAATATTCCCTTAAAAGACGGTAAGGTTCGTAACACATTTAGGATTGAAAGAGCTTTGCCTACCATGCGGTATTTACACGAACGAGGAGCCAAAACAATCATAGTTGCTCACATCGGTCGCGAACCAGAAGAAACGTTACAGCCAGTTTACGAAGAGCTGACTAAATATTTGCCAGTTCATTGGGGTGGTCAGATTGGTAGTGAGGAACAATTGAAACGTCAGGAAATGATGGGTAATGGGGATTTGTTAATTTTAGAAAACACCAGACAAGATGAGGGAGAGAAAAATAACGACGAAGAGTTTGTGACCAAGCTAGCATTATTGGGAGAAATTTTTGTTAATGATGCCTTTGCTGCCGCTCATCGTGAACATGCTTCTACCTTTGGAGTAGCACAAAAATTACCAGCTTACGCTGGGCTCACTTTGGCAGAAGAAGTACGAGAGCTAACTAAGGTGATGAAGCCAGAAAGCCCATCTTTATTTCTGCTCGGTGGAGCTAAGTTTGAAACCAAGATGCCTTTAGTAGAAAAATATTTGGAAAGCTACGATCATGTTTTTGTGGCTGGAGCCTTAGCCAATGATGTCTTTAAAGCTCAAGGTTATGAAGTTGGACAGTCGATGGTGTCTGATGTTTCGCTTACTGGTAAAGAGTTTTTAAATAATCCCAAACTGCTACTACCAATAGATGTGGTCGTAGAAGGTCCAGACGGGAAACGTACCTGTGGAGTGAGTGAAGTCAAACCAGAGGAAAAAATTCTTGATTGTGGCACGGCAACGGTAGAAATGTTAGCAACTCATATTGAAAAAGCTAAAACAGTATTATGGAATGGGCCATTTGGTGCTTACGAAATGGGTTACACTCAGAGCACTGAGATTACCGCTCGATATGTTGCAGCAGCGGAGGCTTTCACTGTCATTGGTGGGGGCGACACTGTGGCCGCTGTTGAGAAGCTTGAGCTAAATAATCTCTTTAGTTTTGTTTCAATCGGTGGTGGCGCCATGCTTACTCTCTTAGAGAAAGGCACTACGCCGGTAATTGACACTTTGAACTAAAAGAGGTCGATAAAAATCCTGCATTATATGCAGGTTTTAATTAGATCTAACTTAGATGGTTTCTAATTTCCTCAGCTTCTAGAGCTAGAGTCTCGTCATCTTTCTCAGCTATGTTGGAGATTTGTTTAGCCAAACTCTCGGTAGTATCAGTAATAGGATAAAGACGGATGTGAGCGTGTGGCACTTCGAATCCTTCGATCACTACACAGGTGCGCAAAGTGGCAAAAGCATCATCTGATGCTTTTGCCACTCTTTTTGCTACGCCCAGAATATGCACGTAACTTTTGTCATCCAAATCAAATAAGTAGTCAACCTCTTCTTTTGGTATCACCAAAGTCTGGCCTTTTACTCCAGGGAATTTATCCATCAGGACCACACAAATATCATCTTCATAGACAAAATGCCCAGGAATCTCTCTATTAATGATTTTGGTAAAAATAGAAGCCATATTCTTATTGCTATCGCTAGTAAGTTACAAGAATGTTACCATACGGAATACTTTATGGCGTCATACCAGTTTCCTGAGGCAGATACCCCGACAATCGATGAAGCGTATTCGACGCTCTTGAATAAATTACTGTTGACTAGAGGACTTACCACTAAGGAAGCAGCTAAAGAATTTTTAAATCCGAATTACAACACCGGTCTGCATGATTTTTCCCTACTTCACGAGATAGATAAAGCCGTAGTAAGAATCGAAGAGGCAATTACGAATCAAGAGAAAATTGCTATTTTTAGTGATTACGACTGTGATGGTATTCCCGGAGCCGTAGTGCTTCATGACTTATTTAAAGCAATTAAGTACGATAACTTTATAAACTATATACCCCATCGTCACTACGAAGGTTTTGGTTTGAGTATTGAAGCGATTGATAAACTGGCAGAACAGGATGTAAAACTTATCATTACCATTGATTGTGGTACTTCAAATATAAAAGAAGTAGCCCACGCCAAAGAGAGAGGGGTGGATGTGATAGTGACCGACCATCATGAGCCTGAAGAGACTTTGCCAGAGGCGGTAGCAGTGGTAAATCCAAAATTGGGCGAATATCCATTTCCAGACTTATGTGGAGCGGCCGTGGCATTTAAATTAGCAGAGGCAGTATTGGCTAAGGTGGCGCATGAATTAGTAGAAGGCTTCGAGAAGTGGTGGTTAGATATGGTTGGTATTGCCACGGTGGCTGACATGGTGCCTCTGGTAGGAGAGAATCGAGTATTGGCTGCTTATGGACTCAAGGTGCTGAGAAAGTCACGACGACCAGGGTTACAGCAACTTCTAAAAAAAGCTCGTATAAATCAACTCTTTTTATCTGAGGAAGATATCGGATTCACCATCGGTCCTCGTATCAACGCTGCTTCGAGAATGGATAATCCAGAAGATGCTTTTTATATGTTGTCAGAAAAAGATTTGACCAAGGCCGCTGAGTGGGTGGAGCACCTGGAGAAACTAAATCAAGAACGCAAAACAGAAGTTGCTCTCATGACTAAAGATCTGCATAAGCGCCTTGAGGCGATGGAGGAAATTCCCATGGTCTTAGTCATGGGTCACACCGAGTGGCGTCCGTCATTGGTTGGTTTGGCAGCTAATAAATTGGCAGAGGAATATAAAAGGCCGGTATTTCTTTGGGGTACTGATGGTAATGGCGTGTACAAAGGTTCTTGTCGGTCGGGAGGTACTGCCAGTGTAGTTAAGTTAATGCAGTCAGTTTCGGATGTTTTTATCGAACATGGTGGTCATCATGCTTCGGGTGGTTTCTCTGTGAAAAATGATTTCATCTTTAACTTTGGCGAAATACTTAACGAAGCAATGAAGGAACTGGGTGATGACGCAGTAGCAGATGAAGAAGTGGTGGTAGACGCTGAGATTACTCTTTCAGAAGTCAATCAACTTTTAGTTAATGACCTGAAGGCATTATCGCCCTTTGGAACAGGTAACCCTCAGCCGGTATTTGTGATAAGGAATGTTAAACCTGAATCAGTAGCTATGTTTGGTAAATCTAATGATCATTGTAAACTCACTTTGTTGGACGAAGACAGGAAGCTAGAGGCTATCACTTTTTTTAAAAAACCAGATCAGTATACTAAAGAACCCAAACCTAATATTTCTTGTGACCTAATCGCGCATGTTGAGGAGTCATTTTTCATGGGTCGCAAGCAAATCCGCTTGAGAATAATTGACATTATTTAGAGCTGTGACAGTATAGGCGCAGTATTGACTATCTAAGGAGTTAAGGATGAGGATAGGCTGCAAGGTTCCTGATGGTGACTACATGATGAATGGTAGTCTCAAAGTGAGAGTTAGACTTGGTGAAATGTCATTTGAAACTGACCAAGGTCGAGTGGTGGTAGAGATCTCCCGGGAAGACAAGGTTGGTAATATTTGGCACATAAATTACATGCCAACCAATAGAAAACCGCCAGTTTCGGCTGAACTCACTGAGGTGCCCCAATGATTTGGGTGCACCTCACTTTTTTATGTTAGGCTTTTATAAATATGATTACTATATTTACTGATGGTGCAGCAAAAGGCAATCCTGGTCCAGGTGGTTGGGGAGCAGTGATTAATTTTGGTGATCGAGTGGTAGAACTTGGTAAAGGAAAAGAACCAACAACTAATAACGAAATGGAACTGCGAGCCGTGGCAGAGGCTCTCAGTTATGTGCCTGAAGGCAGCAAGGTAGAAATATACACTGACTCAAAGTATGTAGTAGAAGGAGCTACCGGTTGGATTTTTGGTTGGATGAAAAATGGCTGGAAGACAAAGTCTGGTGGTGATGTCTTGCATAAGGAAATATGGCAGGGGTTAGCTAAATTGCTTAGCGAAGTAGAAGTTGAGTGGCATAAAGTACCAGGCCATGTTGGACTGATTGGTAATGAACGAGCGGATGACATCGCTTCAGATTTTGGGGAAGACAAAGAGGTTGATTTGTACGATGGACCAAGAGAGGACTATAAGCTCGATATTGAAAACGTGGAATATGATAAGGCAGAAGCTGCCAAGCGAAGCGAAGTGCGTAAGCGGGCAGCTTTGAAAGCCTATTCATACGTTAGTGAAGTAGATGGAGAAGTGAAGACCCATGCTACTTGGGCTGAATGTGAAGCTAGAGTGAAAGGTAAAAATGCTCGCTTTAAAAAAGCCATTTCAGCAGCAGAGGAAAAAGAAATTATTTCTGAATTTAGTTAGGCCAACCTATGAAAAAGTTAACTATCTATACTCACGGAGAGTCACAAGGAAACCCAGGGCCAGCTGCTATTGGTGTTTGGGTGGTAGATAAAAAGGGCGCAGTCGTCTTAGAATTAGCAGAAACAATTGGCAATGCTACCAAAGACTATGCCGAATACTTTGCGGTAGTTAGAGCACTACAAGAGCTAAGGGAAAATTTAGGCGATCAATCTGTTACTATGCAATGCGAACTAAGAGTAGATAACAAGGTTTTGAAACAACAGTTAAATGCAGAGCATGAAGTTAAGGATGTTAGTGTAGTGGGTCATTTTGTCGAAATTTATAACCTGCGGGTGGTACACTTTCCAAACCTGCTTCCTATTTATATCAATAAGGATGAAAACAAGATAGCAATTAAATTGGCAAAAACTGCTCTTATAATCTAAGTCAATAAGACAGGGTTGACGCCAAAAATTTTTCTAGTAGTATCGGTATTTGGTGCGCTGGTAATGCCAGTGTGATAGTTCCATTAAAAAAGGTAATAACAGATGTCCGCTAATTTCAGTAAGTCTTCAGCACGACTGCACGTTCTCGAAGAGAAATACAATACTCTCAAGCGAGAGGTTGCTAGTTACAATGGTCCGCCAGCCGGCCTGAAGGTTTTGAAAGTTAAAAAATTGAGAGCCAAGGATGCTTGTTCGAGAGAGCGCCGCCGTCTGTCTGCAGACTATGAAAATGGGCTTGATGTCGAAAGTCGAGCCAATGACCACAAATCTGCTTCGCCTGAAACAGAAAAATGTCCAAGGCCGAGCACTGTCAGCTCAACTGGAAATCTGAGCACAAACTGGCGTATCGAAAATGACCGGGGCGAAGGTAATTTTGACGTTAATAAAAGTGCTGCCTAGTTATTATCCTCTTCCACAGCTCGCGTCGTGTTCACGACCGAGCTTTTTTGTTTGGTAAAATTTGGTATGCATTTTTTTGTTTGTTTATTAATATCTTATGTTGTCGGAGTAGTTTGGAATGCTGGCTTGATTGAATCAAATTGGGTGGCTGTATGGTTATTGCTATTAGCTTTAGCTCTGGGGATGGTTGGTCAGAAACGAAAAACTTCTACTGTTTTGCCGCTTACGGTTAGTCTTTGTTTGTTTGGTTTAGCTCTGGGTTTAATAAGGACAGAGTTATTTTTGCAACAGTTTGAGCAGTCTGATTTATCTCGGTTGGTTAATGAAGACGTGCAATTAGAAGGGCTTGTAATAACTGAGCCAGACTACCGAGAACAGTCGGTCCAAGTTCACTTAGATACAGGAACAGATAAGATTTTGGTTAGCGCCGATAGAAATATCCGACTATCTTATGGTGATGTGATTTCAGTTACGGGTCGTCTTGAGCAACCAACTACTTTTCAGACAGAACTAGGTAGAACATTTGATTATCCAAAGTATCTAGAAGTACGCGGGATTAAGTATCGAATTTCCTTTGCTCAAGTTGAGGTACTAGAAAATGAAAAGGGTAATCCTATAATCGCCGCCCTACTCAATATAAAGCAGGTTTTTGTTAATTCTATCGAGCAAGTCATTCCCGAGCCAGAGGTGGGTTTGGGTGGCGGTTTGTTGTTGGGAATCAAATCTGCCCTTGGTGATGAAATAGAAACTAATTTTAGACGGACCGGTATTATTCACATTGTTGTTTTATCTGGTTACAACGTTATGTTGGTGGTGGCTTTTATCATGTTTTGTTTTTCTTTCTTTTTATCACTTAAGGGTCGGATGGTGGCAGGGGTATTGGCGATTATTGCCTTTGCCTTGATTGTTGGTTTGTCGGCCACAGTAGTGCGAGCTAGTATTATGGCTTGTTTAGTGTTAATTGCCACTGCCTACGGCAAGCAGTATGACGTCACTAGGGCACTATTCTTAGCAGGATTTATTATGTTAATTATTAATCCTTATTTAGTTTATGATATCGGTTTTCAATTGTCGTTTATGGCTACACTTGGACTGTTGCTTATTTTGCCACGGTTTGAAACAAACTTGCTTGAGGGTAAGTACGTTGTGAAAATGAAAGAGTTTTTCTTAGCAACCTTAGCGACGCAGATTGCAGTCTTACCTCTTCTTATGTATCACATCGGTGAAGTATCTTTGATTGCTTTAGCGGTTAACGTATTCGTGCTCCCGATGGTACCGGTAGCCATGCTACTGACCTTTTTAACTGGCGGATTATGGTTTCTGTCTACTAGTCTGGCCGCGGTTTGTGGTCTCTTAGCTACCTGGTCATTAACTTACATTTTAAAAATTGCTGAATGGTTTTCAATTTTACCATTTGCAACTGTAACGGTACCGGAGTTTGGTTGGTTTGGAGTTCTTATTATGTATATAGTAATGGGTGTGACTTTAATTTATCTAAAAACCAAACAGCAGACAGACGCAAATGAGTTTACAGACTGGACTATTGAAGAAGAGAATAAAATAACCGACGAGTTGTGCTCGTCGGACATCAAAGACTTACCAAAGGTATTTCGTTGATTGCTGGTTATGATAAAACCCTATCTATAGCATAGTCGCTCAAGCGACTAGTGAAGACTAAGGTTTCACGTTTTCTAGTCCTTTTTCTTGTCATTATAGCCATACCCTCGCTAACTAGCATTAGGTTGTTTGGACTAGGGCTCTTGGTCTTTTTGTAGACTCTCTGCTTACGCCAGTGAGATAATTTCCAGCGACGATAAAAGCGAAACATCGGATGTTTCCACCACTTGGGTAGATAATAGAACGTTTGCATGATTAACTCCTGCAGTTTATGACACCAGAGTTACCATACTAAATTTTTTCTTGGATGCCAACTAAACCATCCGTCCTGAAACCACTTCCCAGTTTAGGTTGCGGAAAAAAGCATCTACATACTTACCTTTGTCCGGAGCGCGATAGTCACGCATGTATGAATGTTCCCACATGTCGAGTGCTAGTACCAGGTCTAGATCTGGCAGTTGACCGAGGTGTTGTTCGTCCACCCAAGTTTGCACCAGTTGGTCAGTGTGAGGGTCATGGTAGAGCATCGCCCAGCCAATACCTCGAGTTAGAGCAATGGTATGGAAGCGATTTAGCCAAGTTTCAAAAGAACCCCACTGCTCATCAATTTTATCTTTGAGCGGACTGTCAGGGAGTTCTTTATGTCCACCTTCCAGTTGAGAAAAATAGTATTCGTGGTTTCTCATTCCGCCGAATTCAAATCCAAGCCGCCGCTGCATTTCAGAAATAGCGTAAGAATTATTATCAGGGTCGTTGCTGTAAGCATTTATTTTGTCACGAATCAAATTTACGTGCTTGACGTAGCCTTGGTAAAGACCAATGTGGTCTTCGATTGACTCGGTTGAAATTCCGTCTAACTCAGGGATATCAAATGCTAAAGGCTCGTACTTCATAATAAACAATTAAATATTAATCGCGATTTTATCTATTGTATCATGTCTCAGTAATGGATAGATTTGTTAGGATTAGGTTAGTTATACTATTGCCATCACTGTTGTGCGCGGCATTGGTTTGGATTGTGCAATTAACTGCCAAGGTAGAGGTCTCGCATGATTTTTTGGTCGTAAGATTTTTAGATGTAGGGCAAGGTGACGCGGTTCATATCGTGACTCCTGATGGATACGAAATGCTGGTGGATGGCGGGGCGACGGCAGGAGTGCTCAGAGAACTAGCTCAAGGTCAATCATTTTTTGACCGAGAGATTGATGTGTTGGTAGCAACACATCCTGATACTGATCATATAGGCGGCTTGGTAGATGTCCTGGGTAGATATGATGTGGACATAATTATAGAGACCGAAGCTCAAAGTGAATCACCGGCAGCCTTGGCGTATGCCAAGGCTGCCGCGCTTGAAGGCGCTGAAATAAAAATTGCCCAGGCTGGCCAGAAGATAAAACTTGGAGCATCAACCACCATAGAAATTTATTCACCTCAAGGGGATACTACTAATTGGGAAAACAACTCA
>JAGQMC010000050.1 GCA_020428815.1 Candidatus Kaiserbacteria bacterium | reverse complement strand
ACCTAGAAAAACGAGGAGTTAAAAAAGACGCGATTACTAAGTGGCGGATTGGTTTTGCCCCCGGTCCACCAAAGTATGGTTGGCGAGAAACAAAAGAAGAGTTAGAAAAGAAAGGTTTCAAGCAAGACGAACTACTAAAAGCTGGATTGATAAAAACTACAGAGGGAGGGAAGGAGCCCTTTGATGTCTTTCGAGATCGCGTCATGTTTCCGATGGCAGAACCAAGCGGTAAGATCGTAGCTTTTTCTGGACGTATCCTTCACCCTGACGACAAGGCGCCGAAATACGTCAATTCACCAGAGACACTTTTGTACAAGAAATCTGAATTATTATATGGGTACGATAAAGCCAAAACGGGAATTCGTAGCTTGGATTTTTCACTTATCGTTGAAGGTCAGTTTGATGTGGTTATGTGTCATCAAGCTGGCTACAACAATGCGGTGGCCGTGTCTGGAACGGCTCTAACTCTCCATCATGTGCAATTACTTGAACGAATGTCAGATAAGGTGGTACTAGCGCTTGATGCTGACCGAGCTGGTATCAACGCTATGAAGAAGGGAGCTGAGTTGATGTTGGGGAGAGGACTTGATGTGAAAGTGGCTGAACTACCGATGGGTAAAGATCCAGCTGACATTATCCAGGAAAGTGTTTCTGATTTTAAAAAGTGTATTGGCAAGTCGGTGCATGTAATTGAATTCCTACTTCATGTACTAAAACGAGAAGCTAAGGATGAGCGCTCTTTCAAGTTAAAAGTTCGTGAAGAGGTTTTACCGTTCATTTTGCTTTTGCCTAACCGAATCGACCAAGAGCATTTTGTGAAGAAAGTGGCTGAATATATTGATTCCACCACCGAAGCGATTCGTTTTGAACTTAATCATTTGCGGGAAAAACAGGAAAAAGAAGCACTAAAAGAGCTAAGATACGGTGATTCTTATGATGAAAATGTTGCCAAAAGCAAAGGGGAGTTTGGTACAGATGATGGTTCCAAAGCTCAGTTGTTTTTGAAAGCTTCTTCAATGGTGATTGAAGATAGTTTAAAAAAGTCATTAGAGAAAGAACTCACTGAAGTTTTAAAGATAGCAAATTTAGATGAACCTGCAGAGTCTGTTTTAGCTGGAACAGTTTTTTCACTGGAACAACAGTTTACCAAAATACCCAAACTCGCCATAAAAGAAGAAATTGTAAATAAGTTGAATCGACTAAAAACAACCTTGATAAGGGGTCGGTTAGCAGAACTAAAACAGGAATTAATCCGGCTTGAACAGGAGAATGATGATGAGCAGTTTACCCAAACTCTGAAAAAAATTACTGAATATGAGGCTAAATTACGTGAGCCAGCCTACACGGTCGAAACCATGTTCGTCGAGACTTGATGGTAAATAAAGTAATAAATGCCTTAAGATAAGCACTGGACAATTTTAGTTTTTTCTGTATAGTTGGGAGCATTATGGCCACCAAAAAGGCTACAAAAAAAGTTGCGAAAAAAGCGGTGAAAAAATCCGTAAAAACTACAAAAAAATCGACCCCGAAAAAAGCCACAATAAAGAAGGCTAAGGTCAAAAAAACAGCGAAGAAGTCTACTACTAAGAAAGCTGTAGTAAAGAAGACAGTCAAAAAAACAGCAAAGAAAGCTACCAAAAAGGTGGCTAAAAAAGCTATTAAAAAAGCGCCGGTCAAAAAGGCTGTGAAGAAGGTTGTCAAGAAAGCTGTAAAACCAAAGAAGTTAACCAAAGCTGAAAAAATTCTTGAAGCAAAAGCATCTGAATTAATGCAGCTTGGTAAAGAGCGTGGTTACGTGACATACGATGAGCTGCTCAGAGCTTTTCCTGAAATTGAAAAAGACGTTGATTTTCTCGATAGGCTATACGAGAAGTTTTCAATTGCTGGTATCGATGTGTTACAGAGTGGCGGTATGTTGGGAGACGATCCGAGTACTGAAGTGATTGCTCAAAAGAACGCTTTTAAGCGTAGTGATGGCGGACATGATTCAATCCAGATGTACCTGCGTGAGATTGGACAGTATCCACTACTTAATGCCCATGAGGAAAAAGTGTTAGCGAAGCGTATTGTAGAAGGTGATGATGAAGCTCGCAATCTGTTAGCTCGAGCTAATCTTCGTTTGGTAGTGTCTATTGCTAAGAAGTATGTCGGTCGTTCGCCAGATTTGACTTTACTTGATTTGATTCAGGAAGGGAACTTGGGTCTATTTAAGGCGGTAGATAAATTTGACTTCACTAAAGGTTTCAAATTTTCGACTTATGCTACTTGGTGGATTCGTCAGGCCATCACCAGAGCATTGGCTGACCAGTCGCGGACTATTCGTATCCCCGTTCACATGGTGGAAACTATGGCTAAGTACAAGCAAGTGTCTCGTCGACTTGCCCAAGATTTGGGTCGTGATCCGATGAGTGAAGAGATTGCTACTGAGATGGGAGTAGAAGTAGAGAAGGTCTATCAAATTGAAAAGATTTCCCAAGACACTATTTCGTTAGAGCTACCAGTCGGAGATGATGATGATCGTTCACGTCTCTCAGATTTTATCTCAGATGACAAAATTACTTCACCAGACCAGGAAGTGTCACACAGTATTTTAACTGATCAAATTACTGAAATTCTTGACACTCTATCTGATAAAGAAAGAAAGATTTTGGAAATGCGTCATGGTTTACTCGATGGCACCTATCATACTTTGGAAGAGGTAGGTAAGGAGTTTGGTGTGACTCGAGAGCGTATTCGACAGATTGAGGCTAAGGCCTTAGAAAAGATACGCCAACACGAAAAGGCAAGAAGGTTGAAATCCTACTAACGAGCGATTTGCTTTGTTGAGTGTGAAAAATAACTTTCATCGTACCACTAAGTACACCTCAAGTTATTTTTCACACTCGCCTCGCAACCCATCTCGTTATTAGAATTTCTGAAGATGGTAAATGTATAGAAAAACCGGCAGCGTAGCTGTCGGTTTTTCTATATCACAAATTCTCTAACCACTGCTTCACCCTGGACAAGGACGGCGGTCCACAGTGCTACCCATGCTAAGGCGACAATAGATTCATAGAAAATAAATCTACGATAATTAATACGTAAACTTCCTAAGACTAGAGCGTAGAGTGGGCGAGTGAACATAAAAAAGCGACAAATAAGAATATAAAAGAAAAGGCCTTTAGTGCGGAGAAACTCCCGACCTTTTTGGATTTTTGGATGTTGTAATTTTTGTTCGACGACTGGCGCTTTATCGAATATTCGACCAGACCAATAGTTCAAAGTGTTACCGACTAAAGTGCCAGAGTATGAAGCCAATAAGAGAGCTTCGAGTGAAATCATCCCCATAGAATACATCATGGCAATCGAGCTCATCATGGCAGCGCCATACAAGAAAAGACCGGTGATGAAAAAGATGTCACTGACCGCCGCCACAAAAATCATCAGAGGTGCATAGGGAGCAAGTTGGTAAATAATTTCCCACATTATAATTGCGTATTTAAAAAAGCATCTTACGATGCTTTCATGAAATTATTGAGAATTTGTTTCAATCCTTGGCGTGAAATAATGCCAACCGGGTGATTGTGTTCATCTACTACGGGAATACGAACCTGCTGGTGGGCAATGGCGGTGGAGACGATAGCCAGGAAGTCGTCTTCCATATTGAGAGAAGAAAAGTCTTGTGACATAAATTCAGAGACGGGGATACTTCTGGCTACTTCAATGGAGGCAACAAAAGCATCATCGTCCTTAAAGTGTTCCATAACTTCTGAGCCATCAAGTGTGTCAGGTATCATGGCGTCTAAGAGATCCGCCACTGTTACTTCGCCAACTAATTTTCCGTGATCATCGGTTACTAATAAAGTGTTTGTTGGTTGGGTGGTTAGAGCCTTGAGAGCATCTGCAAACGTATCGTTCTCTGATACTACCACGGCCTCTTTTACGACATCTTTGACTTTCATACTCTTATATCGTACACCCGGTCTGTGAGTTTGTATAGTAAAAGTCAGTAGTCTAGATGAAAATATAAAAATAAATCTTATCATATATGATAAGATTTTTGACCAATATACCTGATTACTTAGGTGTTTTTGTGGCTATGTGTGGGTGGGGTATAATGAGCCAATGAAAAATAGTCGGCAAGAGGGTGAAAAATTATTTCAAGCAGCCTATCAAAAATTAAATCAATCTCAGAGAGAAGCGGTAGATACAATTGAAGGTCCAGTGATGGTGGTGGCTGGTCCAGGGACTGGTAAGACGCAAATTCTCACTCTGAGAATTGCTAATATTCTCCTCAAGACCGACACGCCGCCAGACGGTATCTTAGCGCTGACTTTTACTGAATCTGGTGCCAAAGCAATGCGTGAACGGTTGCGTGCTTACATTGGTTCCACTGCTTATCAAGTGCCGATTTATACATTTCACGGCTTTGCTCAATCACTCATTGGTAAGTATCCCGATGCTTATGACCGAGTAATCGGAGGTCGACCAGCTAGTGAGTTGGAGAAAATTGAAATCATAGAATCAATAATCAATGATGGGCAAGTCAAACAACTTAGACCACTAGGGTATCCTTCTTACTACGTCACCCCAGTCTTGAGGATGATAAGTAACTTAAAGCAGGAAAATATTTCGCCAAATCGCTTATCTGAGATTGTTACTAGTCAACAAAAGCAGTTGCTAGAGACAGAGCAGTACCATACAAAAGGTGTGCACAAGGGGAAAGTGCGGGGTGAGTATGCCGACCTAGAAAAAACCATCGCTAAGAATGAAGAATTGGTACATGTCTATCGTCGCTACGAAGCCTTGCTGTCTGAGCAAAACCTTTATGATTTTGATGACATGATTACTGAGACGGTTCAAGCACTAGAACAGCAAACCGATATGTTACGAGACATTCAGGAGAATTATCTTTATGTGCTGGCAGATGAACACCAAGATGTAAATGGGGCGCAGAATCGTATCCTTGAGTTAATTACTTCTTTTCACGACCATCCAAATATTTTTGCGGTAGGAGATGAGAAGCAGGCAATATATCGTTTTCAAGGAGCTTCGTTGGAGAACTTTCTGTATTTCAAGGAGCATTTTGTTGACACTAAAGAAATACATTTAACAGACAATTATCGTTCTAATCAAAAGATTTTGGATGCTGCTCACAGTCTAGTGGAGACAGAAGATGATAAATTGCGTGACCTGAGAGTACCATTGGTAGCCCAGGTAGTAGATGGGGCAGGAGTAGAGAAAAGAGATTTTTCGCACCAAGCAGTGGAGGACGCTTGGTTAATAGAAAATATCAAAGAAAGACTAGCGACAGGTATTCCCGCTGAGGAGATTGCCATTATTGTTCGTACGAATCGGGAAGTTGAAACTTTTGCCCAGCTATTAAGAAAAGAAGGGATAGCAGTGACCGCTACTGCTGATGGAGATATCTTGCATCATCCTGTTACTCAGGCCGTTAAAGATTTGTTGGCCGCTACCATCGCCGAACAGAACGAGGAAGCACTGTTTAGAGTTTTACATGGTGCCTACTGGGGAATTGATACAAATGATTTGGTAAAAATTTTGTCAGCTCGATCATATCAAGTCTCACTACGAGATATCTTGGGAGATTCTGAAAAGTTGATCTCACTCAAGGTAGATTTAGACAGTACTGAAAAAATCATAAAGATTCTCGCAGAAGCCAGACGTCTTGAGGTAACTGAGTCCCCGCATCGCGTATTAGAGTACTTACTACAAGAAAGTGGGTTGATTAAGTTTTTAATAGAACATGATCCGTTCGAGGGAACGCGAGTAGTGCGGCGGATTTATGATGAGGTGGAAGAAATGGTGTTACGTGACGGCGTCACCAGCTTAAGACAAGTGGTGCAGGCCTTTACATCCTTAGCTGAATATAACCTCCCGCTTAATGCACCGTACATTTCCACAAATTCTGAGTCGGTTCAAGTCATGACTGCTCATAAGTCAAAGGGACTAGAGTTTACAGTGGTGATGTTGCCTCATCTATATGATTCTGCTTGGAATGGAATGGGTAAGCGCACTAGTTTTAAATTACCGCTATTCTCACACAAGGCTGAATCAGAGCATGAAGTAATTGAAGATGAGCGCAGATTGCTGTATGTGGCAATGACTAGAGCTAAACAATCTTTGTATTTATCTTATGCTGAAACTAATACTGACGGAAAAGAATTGGTTCCAGCGAGACTGCTTAGTGATATTGATGAAGAGTTTGTGTTAGAGAGGGAGACAGATGAGGCAGAAGCAAAGTTTAATCCAGTTACCGCTTTAACGAAGCCAGCTGAATCAATTACATTAGACTGTGAATTGTTAAAAATATTACTACAAGAAAGAGGGTTCTCTGCCACTTCACTTAATAACTTTCTACGTAGTCCGTGGGATTATTTGTATCGTAATATTTTGCGTATTCCAGAAGTACAGCCAGTTCACATGCTGTATGGTACCGTCATTCACAATACTCTTGAATACATCACTAAACATCACACTAAGACAAGTGAGTTGCCGAGTGATAGTGATATTAAGTCAAAATTAGAAACCGAACTCAATCGACTGCCACTAACAACAAAAGAGTACACTAGACTACTTGAGAATGGACTAGCTGATGTGTGGCATTATTGTAACCACCTCAAAAGTACTTTGCCACAATCGACCAAGGAAGAAATGGCTATAAAAGTCGTGCTTGAGACTGGTCTTACTGAATTACCGGAAGTTACTCTCACTGGTAAATTGGACAGACTTGATTTAAATGAGTCAGGAGAGGCGGTGCGGGTGGTCGACTATAAAACCGGCAAGCCAAAATCTCGCAATGCTATTGAAGGTAAAACCAAGAGCGATGATGGCGGCTATAAGCGACAGTTAGTATTTTACGCATTGCTGCTTAGTCTCTATGATGATGAGCGATATTTATGTCGTACGGGGACATTGTCTTTTGTGCAAGCTAAACCGAACGGTGACATAGCTGAAGAATCGTTTACGATTTCTGATGAAGAGATTGATGAATTGAAGCAGGAAATTATCCAGGCTGTCCAGTCAATTATTTCTGGCAAGTTTTTGACTACAGAATGTGACGATAAAGTTAGTGAATATTGTGAACTAGTAAAACTATTGCGACGGTAAATAAAAAACGACGGAGACTTTGTCTCCGTCGTTTTTTATTTATCGTCGTTACTCACCAACTGTTCCTTCTAGCTGTTTGGTTAGATTTTGGACAATGTTTCTGACTACGTCATATGGTTGGGCACCGTTGATGACTGCTTGTTGATTTCCAACAATCACATAAGTGTATGGAGTACCCTGAATTCCTAAATCAGTCGCTTCTTTTACAGCTTCTGTCACAGACTGTTGTTTGGAGCGAGAAGTGACACAGGTGTTATATGCTTCTACATCTACGCCAGCTGCAGCTGCATAATCTGGTAGACGAAGAGGGTTGACCGGAGCGTCAAAGTCTCTCTCTTCAAATAATAGGTCGCTAAAATTCCAAAAGGCATTATTCCCACCTAGTTCGCCAATACATAAGGCTGCTTCCGAAATTTTTAGTGAATTCGGATGTAGCTGAACAATTGGAAATTGGCGATATACCCAAGCGACTTGGCCACCTACACCATATTCCTCCATAATCCGATTCATACTGCTATGGAACTCCTTACAAAAAGGACACTCATAATCAGAATACTCGATTAGTAAAATTGGGGCATTAGGATTACCTTTAATAAAGTCAGTCTCATCTACCGGTCGAGGATTGTGGGCGGTAGTTACAGTCGTAGTTTCAGAGGCATCTTCTACTGTTGGTAGGTTAGCAGGGGAGGTGTTACGGTTAGTAAAAAATATGGCAATGGCAATCATGGCAAAGCCAACGATAATGGCAATGGGAATAGCGGGTGAAGTTTGGTTCTGAATTGAGGTGGGTTGAAAAGGATCCATAAAAGCAACACTTATTCTTAATGAATAAAGTATACCACCCCTATCATCCTGTTGCTCGACATGGTGTTAAAAATAAAAAATCTTGATGAAATTGGTTATGATTGAAATTAAGTATTACTTAATAATCCAGAGACTCAGGTTTAAAATTATTATAGGGCAGGGTATACTCACATTGATATGGAAATGATGTCGGCTATTATTCTTGGCCTAGTTCAAGGTGTTACTGAATTTCTACCAGTCTCATCAACTGGTCATTTGGTGTTGGTACATGAGTGGTTGGAGGTGGAGGGGGCTAATGCTTTAGCGTACGATGCCGTTTTACACTTTGCTACCACAGCGGCGGTGACTGTTTATTTTTGGTCTGATTTATGGGTTTTAATTCAGGCAGTATTTAGGAAGCTCGGACGCTTACCGGTTAATGAAAGAGACATGACTTTGTTTTATGCTTTAGTAATCGGAACTATTCCAGCAGTTGGTTTAGGGGTTATATTGGAAGGGGTTATATCTGAATACTTACGCACACCGTTGTTTGTGGCAGGACTATTATTTCTAGCTTCAATTTTCTTTTTATATGCAGAGTGGAGGTATTACCTACAACCAGCTCATGGTGAACTCACTCTGAAACGTGGTCTTTTAGTGGGTATGTTTCAAGCGCTGGCGCTCTTGCCAGGTATGTCTCGTTCAGGATCGACAATTGCTGGTGGTATGTTGTTGGGTATGTCGCGTTATGAAGCAACTCGCTTTTCATTTTTATTAGCAATTCCGATTACGCTTGGGGTGGGAATCAAAATGAGTTTGGATTTGTTAAAAATGGGGGGAGCGGTAGAGTGGTCAGTGATTTATGTTGGAGCAGGCGTCGCTTTCTTGACTGCTTTATTTGTCATTCATTTCTTTTTGAAATTTATTAGAAAGTACACGCTGTGGCCGTTTGTTTGGTACGGTATCATCCTGTCAGCAATGGTGATGTACGTAACTTTATTTACCTAGGCTTGATTGCTGAGTTATTTTAGGCTAGAGTCAAACCCGTTGTTCTTATCTACGGGAGACGTCTAAATGAGCTCAGTAAAAATCCTTTGGTTCTTTATTTTGGTTAGCTTACCGATTGCTGTTTTCGCAGACAGACAATTTGATAACATGGCTCTCGTAAACATAAATACCAGGTGTGATGGTGTGACCATGGTGTCAATTATGTCTATTACTCGAGAAGCTGAATCTAAATTACTTTACATCAACCGTCGGTTAGTATTAATCGGGCGATATGCAGAAGGACAGTTAAGTCTGATTAACTATGATGATGCGGACGCAGAAAAGCAACTCGGGCAGACCTGGGATGATGTGGTAAATACAATTTTGTTGAGGTATAAACTCGCTCGCCTTGATCAGTCACCAGCTTGTGAGTTTGAGTCTGACGGTCAAGTGTATTAAACCGTTTAGACAAAACCCTGCAACCGAATGGTTGCAGGGTTTTTTATTAAAATAAAAGCGAGTGAGTCATGGCCGAATCAGCTTTTTCTTCCCAGTGGGCGGTATTAAGAACAATGTCACGTTTACGATGTCCGTCTTTAAATTTCACGTGACCATGTTCACGAGCGTATTCAAATACATCTTTAGTGACTTTAACATCCTGTTCACAGTATTTTTTTATTTCTTTAACTTTTCCTTCGCGCCACCAGCGGACGGCCTGAAGGCCGTCCGCGGATTTCTTTGCTCCCACAGTAGCTTGAGCTACACTGTCTAAACGTAGTCGTCGCCCCAAAGCGTTTTTAATGTCTTCTAGTATGTCTATGCTTTTTATCTGAGTGAGGTCACCTGGATAGTACTTATTTAGCAGTGGAATATCAAAATGGTTACTGTTGTATCCCACCAAAGCGTCAGCTTGTTCAATGATTGGCCAAAGTCTATCAATATCATCGACGGTGACTGTAGTGTATTGACCCGTCTCACTATCGTAGACAGTCGCCACAGAGATATCGAGAGCGGTAGGGTCATTGGATCCTACTTCCTGAAAAATATTTTGGGTTTCAAGGTCAAATACTACGTAACGCATGGAGCTGATTGTATCATAAAAGAAATGAGCCTCATCATGAGGCTCAAAAAAATGAAGTTTGATTGCTACAGTACGTACTCTTGTTGAGATTTAGTCTGGGTGATTATGGTGTGGACGGTACAACTGATAGTTTCGCCAGTAGCCAAGTCACTAATCCCAGTGGTTAACAAATAATGTAGATTATTTCCGTATTGAGCCAATCCAATAACAGGCCAATAATGACGATTTTTTTCGTGTTCAAACATTGCTCGCATCCATTTGATGTGGTCATCTGGGAAAATGTGAAGATCAAATAAATGCGAGATTGTGATTTCACTTATTCTAAAATGCATCGCAATAATTGAATCAGTTAACTGGGTGTTGTCAGTATAAGCAAAAGACCCAGGATAGTTCTTAATGGCCTCAACACAAACTGGATCTCCAGATAAGTATACTGTTTTTGTGGACAGACAACTGGACAGTAATAGACAGCAGAGTATAACAAAAGGGACAATGAGTTTCATTTCCAACTCCTTAATGTAGTGGTGAAACAAGAGCCTTAGCAACAATAGACCTTATAAAATAAATGTCAACGGATTTATGTCTCTAAGATAAAACCCGCCAGAGGGGGCGGGTGTAGTCTATAAGGGCACATTACTGCAGCCGTTGTCAGTTGCTGGTAAGGCATTGGGGATGGTAAGAATAAATTTTCCGTTTGGTAATTTTGAAAATAACAACATTTCAGTCCTGTGGTTTTCGCCAGATTGGTATTGCTCCAAAGCCCTCTCAAATACTGATGCAGTACCCGAACGGATACCTTTTGCAGTGAAGATAGTTTGTTCAGTCAGGAACATAACCATCACTCGATCTCTACCCAGTACGACCACCTGTTTGGCTGGCGCTGCGTTTGGGTACTCAATCCAGAGCTGTTCGAGGCAAGTAGCATCAAACTGGTTTTCTGGCTTGGTCTGATTGGATATGAATTTTCCTGCCCACACCAGCAGACCAATAAATAAAAACAAACAAAAAAGAACAAAACACTTGGTAAAATTCATTCGAATTCTCCTTATGATGTGCTAGGTTAACTTCGTTACAATACAATAATGAATAACTATGTCAAACTTTATATATCTAAATCTGGATAGCGGTGGAGGACTGTTAAACGCTCGTCCATAGCCTTTTGAATAGTTGCTTGGAGATTGCGCGGATCAGGTAGACCATGGGTGGCGAAATTGCTTTCATGAGCACCAGCGGTTTGGGCTTTGATGGTGCCGAAGTTGAGTAAGGTGGGAATGATGCCATTGACTACAAATTCAATATCCTGCAGTCTTTCTAGTCGAAAAATACTAACATTACGGTTAAAGAATTGAATTTGATCAACTACAATAATACGTCGGTCGGTGACAATCCACAGATCTAAAAAATAGTGGGTCCAAATAGCAAAACCAGCCATCAAAGCTAGTAGTAGCCAAAAACTAATCAGGTAAATAATCAAAGCTGTGTGATGGCTCAGGTCAATATTGGCCAATAAGGTGTCATTGGGAATTATTGTTAAACCAAACAGTAAAATAAATGGTAAAAGAATCATTATAAAAATTCCAAATAGTTCACTAATGATGATGAACCAGTGTTTACGAACAGTAGTCAAGATTTTCTCATCTGGTTCCAACTGAATTTTCTCAAATAACATACCTTAGATAGTTAGAGGTAAGATGAATATGATAATCATCAGCGGTACGGTCACTACCAAATAGCTGGTTAGGGTCAAGGTGGTCACTTTGGCATCAGTACCGTAGTTTTTCCAGTGGTAAAAGAGTATTACGGTATAAACTATGTAAATGACCATAATAAAATATCCGCTCAGCTCCACAAAGGAGTACAACGAGGTGGCGTTTGGTGAAAAAACTACTGGTCCTTGCATGTGTACATTTTAACATTCGTTAGGAGTAAATTTACTCCTGATATACAGCTTTCAGTATGAAATTAGTAATCAGTCGGATCTTTGGTTAGAGTGAGGTTAGAGTAACGCTCTACCTCGTATTGGTCTTTGTGGTTGGTTACTGAGAAACCGTTTTTTTGACCTAATGTCTTGATTAGACCTGCTTGCTCAGGTTCGTGCTCAAGCCAAAGTTGACCACCAATGGCTAAGTGATAAGGGGCAGTTTTTATAATGTCAGTTATTATTTCCATTCCTTCTAAACCGCCGTATAGAGCAACATAGGGTTCAAAAACCTTTACGGACTCCTCAGCCCGATCTATTTCTGGATCAATGTAGGGTGGGTTGCTGAGAATAAAGTTATATTTGTCGGGCAGATTACTGAAAAGATTGGAATGTGTAACATCGTAGCGTTCCGGTTTTACTGTGTTCTCCTCGAGATTCTTGGCGATGGTGGGAAGGAGGTCAGCGTCGATTTCTCCGAAATCGACGCTGACCTCCGGTAAGGCTTTTGCAACCGCTACTCCAATACAGCCACTACCAGCGCACAGGTCTAAGACCTTAACAGGAGCTGCGTCAATGCCAAGAGTGGCTGATTGGCTTTTTTCAATTACTTCTATAGCCTCTTTTACCCAGTGTTCGGTTTCTGGTCGCGGTATGAGAGGACGATTGTCGAGCCAAATTTTACAATTGAGAAAAGGAGAAAAACCAATCAGATAAGCTAAAGGCTCGCCTAATGCTAAGCGTTTAACATCGGTGAAAAAAGCTGCGCTTTTTTCACCACGATACTTTTCCTCCAATAACCATTTAGCATCTTGACTCACCATAAGATACCAGTACTATGCTATATGGGTAGTTTTTAGTCAATTAATAGCGAGGTTGGGTCATGTCCCAGGTAACAATAGAGAGGCTTCATACAATGGTCTCAAAGCATGAAGGTAAAAACGCCACAGTAGCAGTTTTTAGTAATCTGGGTGAAACAGATGAGGATAGGTACAAGACTCTCGGTTATATAAATATGTACCTCCGGGAGTATAGGGATCAGCTTGACAGGGAAGGGTACCTCCATCTCCTTCGTCTAGTTTATTCTGGGGCAGTTTTTCATAAGTTAGATTCATATGTTTGTAGTAGTCTGGATCGAGCTGAAGAAATTTTAACCAACTCTTCTCTGGCAAAAGACATCAGTTTATCCGAACTGGCTTTGGTAACAGCGGAGGTTGTTATTTGTCGGGGGGTAAAGATCCAAAGACGCTTGAGAGAATGAAATATTCTAGCAACCAATCGGTATTAAACTGATTGGTTGCTATTTTGTTATACTGTTCAAAATAAGAAAAATTTATGTCTGATAATCCGATTTTAGAAATTGATAATCTGGTAAAAGTCTATGGTTCCGGCAAGACTGCTAAGCGAGCTGTTGATGGTGTTTCTCTCCAGATAAAGCGCGGAGCTTTTTACGGTCTTTTAGGTCCTAATGGAGCGGGGAAAAGTACTACCATTCATGCTATTACTGGGATTGCTCAACCTACCTCTGGTGTCATCAAGATTGACGGAGTAGACGTAGTTAAGGACTATAAAGAAGCCCGCAATAAAGTAGGATTATCTCCTCAAGAGTTTAACGTTGATATTTTTTCAACTCCTGAACAGCTCATGGATTTCATGGGGGGTTATTATGGTATCCCTAAAGATGAACGTAGAGCCAAAATTGAGAGTTTGATTGAGCGTTTTGATTTGCAAAAACACCGCAAGGTTAAGTTTCAAAAGTTATCAGGTGGTCTGAAGCGTCGCGCTATGCTCGGTCGGGCTTTGGTGCACACACCAGACTTGTTAATTCTTGATGAACCAACGGCGGGAGTTGATGTTGAGCAACGACATGATCTTTGGGAATATCTGAAAGAATTGAATGAAAAGGAAGGGAAGACAATTATTCTGACTTCACACTACTTAGAAGAGATTCAATATTTATGTAATGAGATTGCCATTATTAATAACGGAAAGATTGTGGCTGAAGGTACGAAAGAGGAATTTATGAAGGGAGGTAAATCAGTCGAACAACGCTATCTAGAGATTACTAGAGAGGATAATAAAAATAATCATGCTTAATCGGATTGGTTTGTACACAATGTTCAGACGTGAGGTGGTTAGAACTATGCGAGTAGTGGTTCAAACTCTAGTGGCCCCAGTTATTTCTGCCGCGCTGTATATTTTTATCTTCGGAACAGTAATCGGTACTAAGATTGATGATTTTGCTGGTGTACCTTATATATCCTTTGTGTTTCCAGGTGTGTTGATGTTGTCTATTATCAATGCCTCATTTGCTAGCGCATCATCAAATTTATATTTTATGCGTTTTACGCGCGGTATTGAAGAGATATTAATTGCACCATTTTCTTACTTAGAAATGCTGATTGGTTTTGTTGGTAGTGCTGTAGTGCGTTCTATGATGGTAGCTCTTTTGATTTTGGCCGTCGGTTTTCTATTTGGAGCTGTCTCGCTAGTGAACCCAATTGGTTTTATGCTTTATGTTATGGCCATCGCTGCAATCTTTGCCATGTTGGGTATTGTGGTAGCCCTTTGGGCCGAAGGTTTTGAACAACTACAAGTTCTAAATACTTTTGTAATTACTCCACTGACTTATCTTGGTGGTATCTTTTACTCTATTACGTTCTTGCCAGAGTTAGCAGCTCAGATTACGCGACTCAACCCTTTCTTCTACTTCGCTGATGGGATTCGTAGTTCCATGATTGGTTACAGTGAAGCCAATACTCAGGTGGGTATTGTGGTAATTGTAGGGCTAGTAGTTTTACTTGGTTGGTTGGTTACAACCTTGTTTAAGCGAGGTTGGAAAATTAGATATTAGAGTATTTCCACATCAGGCCGGCCACGAAGTGGCCGGCCATTGTGATAAACTATTGTCAGTATGAAAAAGAACACAAAGCTCTATGAAACAGCTGCCGCTTTACTTGCTTCAGGCAAGGGGATTCTAGCGGCCGATGAAAGTGACGGTACTGCTGGTAAGCGTTTAGCAATGGTACATTTACCAAATGAGCCAGAGAATCGTCAGGATTTTCGGGAGATTTTATTTACCGCCGATGGAATAGAAGAATATCTCTCTGGAGTTATTATGTATGACTCGTCTATTCGCAATACGACTGATGATGGAGTGCCGTTTGCTGACGTATTAACAGCGAAAGGGATTGTGCCGGGGATTAAGGTAGATTTAGGGACGCGCGATTTAGAAGGATTTAAAGGCGAAGTGGTTACTCAAGGGTTAGATAATCTTGAAGAGCGCTTTAAGGAATACTACAACTTGGGTGCTCGGTTTGCTAAATGGCGCATGGTTGTGACAATTGATGAAGATGAAACACCAACTGATGAATCTCTCAAGATCAACGCAGTCATGATGACTCGTTACGCCCAGATAGCTCAAGCGGCCGGGATTGTGCCGATTGTTGAACCAGAAGTTATTCATGCTGGTGATCATTCACTAGAAAAGGCTGAGATAGTCACTACTCGAACTATTCAAGTTTTATTCCAAACATTAATGGAATATAAGGTTGACTTACAAGGTCTGATTCTTAAATCTTCAATGGTACTGGCGGGTGATAAGTATTCTGAACAAACTTCACCCGAGGCTGTAGCCAATGCAACTCTACGTACTTTTCATATGAGTGTGCCACATGAGTGTGCCGGAATCGTCTTTCTCTCGGGTGGACAGACACCAGAACGTTCAACTGAAAATCTTAACGCGATTGCTAAGATGGGTGAGCAACCTTGGACAATTACTTTCTCTTTCTCGCGCGCAATTGAAGAACCAATGCTTAAGGCTTGGGCTGGTAAAAAAGAGAACGAGGACAAGGCTAAAGAGGTATTGCTGGAAACATGTAAGCAAAATAGCTTAGCCAGCTTAGGAAAATTGTAGAGATCATGAAAAGCGACCCTGAGGTCGCTTTTTAAATCCCTTGCTCTTACTTTCGTTTAAGAGAAGGGTGAACCAGTCTTTTCTTGCATCTCCGACAGTCGCTGATAGGTATTTTGTCTCGCCAACGGATCCCATAGTCTTTGTCACTTTTGTGGATACCAAGTAGGCAGGCTGTCTTTTTAAACCAGGTGTTCTCCTTAATTTCTGCATGACAACGTAGACACTTATTAACTGTATTGCCTGCACTCCACCAGCGAATAGCCTCCGGGTCGTCTTTGTGAAAACCAAGAAAACACAATAACTTTTCATAGATTAAGATGAAAAAGGCTGTTGTGTAAAGTGCAAAAGTTTTAGCTTTTAGCATTTTTTCATCCTCAGAAAGTGATAGGTTCTTTGCCTGAAAATAATTTAGTCTAAAAAGTGATAATAGTCAAAGTTGGACTATTTATGACAATACTAACGGGCCGGCGCTTTGCGCCGGCCCGTTGGTTATT
>JAGQMC010000003.1 GCA_020428815.1 Candidatus Kaiserbacteria bacterium | reverse complement strand
GAACTGTTGATTCTAACAAATACCAAAGAGAGCTTTGGAAGCTGTCGCACGACATAGACTTACTACAAGTAGCTACTCCAGAACTAGTGAACTTAATTGAAGCTGGAGAAGTTGATGAGGCTGTCATCGAAGCGTCAAAAATTATTGAGACCGAGGGAAGGGGGAGAGAGGTGGTGATTTTGGGATGTACGCATTACACTAAGCTCAAAGATGGACTGCGAGAAAAATTCCCTAAGCAAAAAAGCCTATCGCAAGACGAAATTATTCCCGACAAATTAAAAAAGTATCTAGTAGCTCACCCCGAGATAGAAAGTAAGCTCGATAGGGGGAGTGAAAGGAAGATACACCTAACTGCACATCGACCAGATTATGACGATGCTCTACAGTATTTGTTAGGGGGAGTAATGGTACAAGAAGAATAAGGTCTTGCTTTATATATTACCTAACGTCGCACAATATATCTTTTGCGACATAATATATAATGCTTTGCTTTATATATTATGTCGCAAACAGTACATCATTGTGCGAACAAAACCCTTTTGGTTTTGGTTGCACAATGATCTTTTGTGACATATGTCGTTACTTAAGTTTGTCTAGATTGCTCAATTAAAATTTTCGTAGACTTGCACATAAGTTCGTTTCAAACTTTCCATGATACTTGCATCGTGTGTTTTGGCTTACGGAGTCAATTTTCGAGGCTCTAGAATCGATTTAAAGCACCTCCAAATCTGTTGCTATAGTTTTGGTCGCAGCACTTCTTAGTTGGAGTTTAGTGAACTATCTTCTACAGGACTTGCTCCGAGCAAGCTCAGGTTTTGCTCGGAGCAAGTCCTGCGCAAAGTTAAAAATTACTTTTTATTTTTCACTAGTTATTTTTTTCTAATTTTGAGATTCAAGTGTTTTCACTAAAAGAAATGTCTAACCCTAGACTACTTAATCCCGATACAGGCTATGTTGTAATAGAAACGTAACACCTACCCCGCTTCCCCAATCTTTCCCTAAACTGAATATTGTGCGACATTCAAGTTAATGTTGATTTTAAAAACTCTTCCAGGAAAGTCATCTCTCTTTTGAGAATAAATTTTCCGTTATACTTTTCAGGATTATCTTTTTTCATCAACTCGAGTACTTCTTCCGGCTTGATCCATTTTGTAATCTGTCCCTCCTCGATTTCACCTGGTTCTAGAGTTGGTTCTCCAATTTCTCCCACTACAGTGGCGCTGTGGCAAAATGAAATATGAAGTAGATTGTATTCATTACGGTATTCAATTGTTATGCCAACTAATGACTCGACTTCACAGTCACATCCAACTTCCTCTCTAATCTCTCTTTTTAAAGCTTCTTCTATAGTTTCTCCGGGATCAACTCCGCCGCCTGGTAGTTTATGGTAAAAATGGTTCTGTAAGTATTGAGTTGCCATCTCTCCCTTTTCATTTAGTAGAATAGCTCGTGCACTTTTACGCAACTCATACTTTTCTAGTAATTTTTCTGCGTCCCCTAAACCAAGGG
Organism: Candidatus Kaiserbacteria bacterium; assembly: GCA_020428815.1. Classification (GTDB taxonomy): domain Bacteria; phylum Patescibacteriota; class Minisyncoccia; order Phycocordibacterales; family UBA918; genus OLB19. The sequence goes on along the minus strand of JAGQMC010000003.1, from coordinate 2,635 downwards.
ATTTGTCAGTAATTTCGGCAAGTAGTTTCATGATTAATATAATATCAAAAAACACCTGAGTCGGTGTTAATTTTCTTGGCCCAGAATCCCGCTCCTTGGAGCGGGATTCCATTCGGGTAAGTTCCTACGATGCTTTGCATCGCACTTACATAATAACACTGTTTCCCCAGCTTTTTCCACTGATATGCACAGACTTATCCACAGTTTTATTCACAAACTTGTTAATATGCTGGCAGATAAAGCATTGGATCTATATAGGCTTCGGTCGCAGCGACTGGAGTTGAGGCTGGGCCACAGCTAGTGACGGTCTTAATCTCATTAAATTTACGTACGCTAACCCCTTCTTTGGCGTACACGGTGAAGTGTAAGTGTGGTCCAGTTGAGTATCCGGTATTTCCTACATAACCAATTATGTCACCAGTTTTTACACTTTGACCGGCTGAAACAGCAATAACATCTTGGTGGGCGTAGAGAGTTGAAAGACCGTTGGCGTGATCGATTAGGGTCCATTTACCCCATGAATAACAGCCTGGAACTAAATCAGTGTTACCTGTGGCTCTTACCGTACCAGATAAGGGAGCTTTGATAGGCGTACCGCGTGAGGCACCAAAGTCTACTCCTGGGTGATAGGCCTTACCTCCATACACACTTTTATTGCGAGCGGCAAACTCGGTGCCACCAAAAAACTGAGTGATAATAATGTTATCAAGTGGCCAGTCAAATACTCTTGTGCCTGGGTTTGGAATAGTGTTTGGATCGAGGATAAATTGTAATTGTGACTCAAATTCACGTATTTCTTTTAAAATTTGCTCACGGGCTGCTTCCTGGCTGGCCAGAAGCTGCTGGTAGTTGCGTTCTTCACTCTTAGTTATTTCTAAGAGTTCAGATTGTTCAGCTTTGTTGTTCACTAGGATTTTGTTTTGGTCAGTGTACTGAGTTTTTAAATCACTTAGCTCATCTCGTTTTTCAACATTTTCGTTCTTTTTGTTGTCTAAGGCAAGTTTAAAATCGTCTAACTCTTTGACTTTGGTGGCTAAAGTCTCACGGACTGTATCATAAGCTTCTAAGGTGCTCCAGAATTCAGATAATTTTTCGTGTCGTAGCAATAACTCTATCAGACTGTCATTATTAGCCATGTATTCTGAGCGGATAATTGAAGCAATCGCCTCTTCAGTTTGTTGAATGTCTTTTTCAGTACGAGAAATTTCCAGGGCTAATTTGTTTATCTCCAAATCAGTCGAAGTGATTTGGTTCTCAGTTCGGTTTATTTCAGCGTTTACTTTCTTTCGCTCCAGCTCCAACTGATTGATGGCTGATTGCAAGGTCTTTTTTTCAGCACCCACTTCTTGTAGTTCCGACTCATATTTGGCGATTTCGGCTTCAATTTCAGCTAGTCGGTTGTTGTGTCCGCTGATTTGGTCGCGAAGTTTGTCTACTTCTGAGTCTGCTAAAACACTAGGAGCAGATACTAGTAATAGATGAGGTACTAAAATACCAATTAAAAAGGCTACGAGGAAGCGCACTTTCATTACAAGGTAATTTTATCACAGGCCGCTTGAATGCGGGAGAGGCTTTCGTCTTTACCCAAAATAAAGGCTAAAGTAAAAGGATCAGGTGAACGTTCTTGACCCGATAGGGCAACTCGTAAGGGCCAAAGTACTTCCCCTTTACCCACCTCTTCAGCATATGGCCAAATGACACTTTTTATTGAATCTGTAGTTGAAAAATCAGCGCCTTCCAATAGCTCCAACACTCGACTTAATCGGACCTTAGCTGGTTCTAGGGAATCATCATTTTTCCATTGTAATAGTGCAACTTCATATTGAGGGGTCATAAAAGCGTAATCATACTCCCCTGCTTCAGCAGCAGTTGTAATCTCTGGCTTGTTGCTAACTCGCTCAAAAATGGTTGAAACCATTTTTGCTAAGCGTGCTTCTGAATATTGAGGTAGGGTTTTCTTATCGGCAGGTATAGCGCTAACTAAATAATCTAGTAAAAATGCATGGTCCTGTTTGGCTAGATACTGTTTATTCATCCACAAGAGCTTTTCTTCATTAAAGGCCCCGCCAGATTTTTGAATTTTATCAAGTGAGAATAGTTCTAGTAATTTGTTGTCACTTTTATTACTAGGAAAGATTTCCTCATTACCTCCCGGATTCCAACCGATAAGAGCCAGAAAATTCCTCATCGCTTCAGGTAAGTAGCCTTCTTCACGGTATAGCAGTAAATCTTTTGCACCATCACGCTTGCTCAACTTTTTCTTACCGTCTGGTCCCATAATGGGTGGTAAGGTGACAAAAGTTGGGTACGGAATTTCAAGAGCGTCATATAGGCTAAGAAACTTTGGAGTGCTAGATATAAATTCTTCGCCACGCATAACATGAGTGACACCCATTTCGTAATCATCAATAATATGAGCAAAATTATAGGTTGGGTAACCATCTGCTTTGATGATAATTATATCGTCTAACATCTCCTCTCCCCCACTGAGACGACCTCTGACCACATCGTTCCATTCGTAACGTTTAATATCAGGTACTTTAAATCTTAGTGGCGTAGTACCATCCCACTCGGTAATAATGTCAGGTCTATGCTCTCTAAATAAGAAAGGACGTTTGGAGGTTTGAGCTTCGGT
>JAGQMC010000049.1 GCA_020428815.1 Candidatus Kaiserbacteria bacterium | reverse complement strand
CTGTGTCCTATCCAAATCACCAACAAAAGCAATCCGCCTTGAAAATAGCGAGAATTTACGAAAGCAAACAGTTTTCTTTTTTGATGAAAATCAAACATGAATGAAGCAGTAACAGCTTAACTCTGGCAATATTGAACTTACACGGCTCTTAGACAAAATTAGGTTACTCTCTAGAGAAGAATCTAACCATAGCGAGCTGTAAAGGAAGTTTGGATTCCTTTTATGTATTATATACCACCGAAACTTTGTCTTAATTGTAATCTTCAAGTAGAATAACTCGCATGAGTTTCTTATTTCACAAAAAAACTAAAGCAGCCATCAAATGGATTTGGGGTGTCATTGCTCTCTTAATCATTCTCAGTATGATATTTGTCTACTCTGGTGGTTCAGGCTTATTTTAAGACAAAGGCCGGCGCAAAGCGTCGGCCTTTTAGTTGACATCAAACCATAAACCAGTACGCTGTCTGTGGACGTTCCACAGAAACCAAGGAGAAGTTGATGTCAACACTAGATACTACACATACTTACATCATGGAAGGTGTCGCTAATGAGAATAAAGGACTAATTGTTCCCATGCCCGGCATGACTGAAAAGGCCATGTCCGATTGGCAAAAAACTCATCCGTGGCAGTACATAATCATAAAGGAAGAAACTTTTGAAGGAGGCATTGCGTTCATGGTTGCTAACAATCAACTAATCAATGAGCGTCGCCTTGCTTTGAAGACGAGAATGCTCAAGGAAGGGAATCTGAGAGTGTACGCCAGGCTCTAGTTGCCTCTCCTAAAGCAAAGCGCGGATTCTAGCCGCGCTTTTTATGTTTTCTAATTTTGAAACTTGAATAAAAGGAGCATTAATTAGCAAAAAATTGTTTTGAATAGGTTACTATGATTTAAATCCCGTTCTGGATTAGTCTTAAATTACTGTGAATACGAGGAAGATAAAGAAAAAGACCAGAGTGGGACAAATTGTCCAGCGAGGGTCTTTTTCTGCAATCTGACAAAGTAGACGCGGTGATTTTAGGCTAATCACCTCGCATCATTTTCATGAAAACATCAGGCGGGATATGTACCTTCCCGTGCGCCAACGCTTTTGCCTTTCCCTTCTTCTGCTTCTCGCGCAGTTTCATCTTTCTAGTGATGTCTCCCCCGTACAGATGGGCAGTCACATCCTTTTTAACTGGCGAAATCTTTTTGGTAGCCGTAATCTTACCCATTATTTTAGCCTGCACTTTGACGGCAAACTGCTGTCGAGGCAATGTATTATAAAGTTTTTCAGTGATGGCTTTAGCATCAATTTCTGCTCGACCAATACCGACCACCCGAGAAAAGGCCGGCACAATCTCTTCCGCTACTAAAATATCTAATTTTGTCACACTAGCTAGTCTCATTTCCGCAATTTCGTATGACAAAGACGCGTAGCCGCTACTAGCATTTTTTAGCCGGTCAAAGAAGCCCCGCATAAGTTCACGTAAAGGCATTTCAATTGTTAATAAAGTTCTTCCATCACCAAACACTTCAGTATCAATTACACTCCCCTCATGCTCGTATAGTAAGGTCATTATATTACCCATATAATCACCCGGCAGAATAATCTGCCCCAATATCCACGGCTCACGCACCGAAACATTTTGCTCATGTTCTGGGAAGCGACTAGCTGCGTAAATATTTTCAGTCTTTCCGTCTGGCCAAGTCACCTCATAAGAAATTGACGGTGCAGTAATAATGATATCAATGTTAAATTCTCGGCGTAGACGTTCAGTAATAATCTCCATGTGAAGCATACCTAAGAAGCCACACCTGAAACCTCGTCCCAACACACCAGAAGACTCTTCTTCGTAAGATAATGATGAGTCAGATAATTGTAGCCTGTCTAGAGCTTGACTAAGTTGAGTAAAATCGTCCTGATTTTCAGGAAAAATAGATGACCATACTACTGGGTGAGCTTCTTGGTAACCCTCAAGTGGTTCAGGATTAGTCTTTTCTTTCATTAGCGTATCGCCCACCCCAGCCACCCCAGGTTCTTTAATACCAGTCACAATGTAACCAATCTCTCCGGCCGACAATTTGTCTACAGGGGTCTCCTCCGGAGTCACTACCCCCACCTCTAAGGCAGCGAAAGTCTTTTTACTAGCGGCAAACTTGAGAGTGTCTCCCTTTTTCACCTCACCATCAAAGACGCGCATAAAAACAATGATTCCACGATGGTTTGAATATTCAAAATCAAAAATCAAACCCCTATACACATCTAATTCACTTTTAGCTGGTGGTGGGATCCTGTCTTTAATCGCTTCGAGTAGTTCTGTAACACCTTGCCCGGTTTTACCGGATACTGCTAAAATCTCTGATCGCTCGCAACCAAGCAGTTTTACCACCTCGTCTCCAATTTCATCTACCCGTGAATGCGGAACGTCAGTTTTGGTGAGGACCGGAATAATAGTAAGACCTAAGTCTTTCGCCATCTGGAGTGTAGTGAGAGTTTGGGCTTGCACCCCCTGTGTACTATCAACCAACAGTAAAACACCCTCAACCGCCTGTAAGGCCCTCGATACTTCATAGGAAAAGTCTATATGACCAGGTGTATCAATTAAATTGAATTCGAAATTTTCTCCATTACTTTGATAAACCATCCGTACCGGCTGCATCTTAATGGTAATCCCCCGCTCTCGTTCTAGTTCCATCGAATCTAATACCTGCTCTTTCATTTTACGAGCCTCAACTGTATTAGTCACTTCTAACATCCTGTCCGCTAAAGTGGACTTGCCGTGATCAATGTGTGCAATAATACTAAAATTACGAATGTTGCTCATGAATTTGCCCAACTTTACCTTAATTTAGGGAAAAAACCAGCTTACTGCGGTTTCACTACATCAGTTTTAAAGATACGCGTATGAAATGATTTAGATATTTCTCGCAACTCTCGCGAACCCAAAGTTAAATAAATCAATACAACAGCTATCAAACCCATCACGCCAGCAGTTAAGCCTTGCAACAGAATTCCAATAAAGGTTTCTTGATTTATACCATCAACAACAAAAATCAGTGTAGTGTAAGCAACCACCGCCCCAAATAGACCAGCTAATAAAGCCTGCAACAACAACTTAAATAACGAGCGATAACTAATAGAAAAAACTTGTCTAGAGAAATACAGCAGGACTGACAATTGGATGAACTGTCCGACAATAAATCCGACGGCCAAAACCAAGATTTCTGCCCCAGTGACTTCATTTAATCTAAATAGAGTATTTAGAAAATCCTGAAAAGCCTCATGTTGAAAATAGTATTTTTGTAGCACTAAGGCAGAACCAACTGCTGACACGGCCCCTAGAATTGCTACAAAAAAAGGCAGGGTGGTCCGCCCCCCTGCGTAGAACGCTCTAATTAATAGTAGTAAAATTGCCTGAGCCACTAAAGACACCACAAATATTGCTAAGACTGCGGCTGTTAATCTTGTATCACTCCAATCAAACTCTCCACTACCCAACAATACCCGTACAATATGCGCTCTTAACACCACCACTAAAGCTACTATGGGAATAGACCAGAAGATGATGTGTCGTAGAGCTGTAATTAATTGCTTATTGAAGCCAACTTGGTCTTTTTTGGCAAATAAATAGGAAAGGGTCGGAAAAGCGGCCACCGAATAACTCATACCAATTACTGCTAATGGTACTGACTGGAGATTGAAAGCAAACTGAAACACCGATACAGAACCAGCTGTCATTACAGTAGCTGCTCCAATCAATACCAGTAGGACGATCTGGTTGACTGACAGAGTAAGTGCTCTTGGAATCGACACTATTAATATTTCTCGCATCAAAGACCAATCTACGTGTTTAACTAGTGAAAACTTATACTCACTAGCTCGTACAAACGGTACCTGAATTAACAGGTGTCCCATTGCTCCCAAGATAACACCCCAAACCAAACCTTCTAAACCAAGTCGTGGGTAGAAAGCAGCAATCCCAATGATGATTCCCAGATTGTACAAGAGTGGACTAAGAGCATATAAAATAAATCGATGATTCATTTGTGTCACCACCCCACACAAACTAGACAGTCCTAAAAGAAATGGTTGTAACAGCAAAATCCGCAGCAGTAAAATTAAGGTGTCGAAGTGTTCCGCAAAGCCTGGGAATATTACGGGTATATACCAAGGAGCCGTAAATGCTAACAACGCCGCCACAAAGGCATAGATAAGGAGAAATAACGAAAACACTTGTGACAAGACTGCTGCTCCAGCTCTGTCGGAAACCTGCTCTGTGTAACGGTTAACGAATGGTAGTAATATATAAATAGATAGCACCGAAGCAAACAATACGTACAACAAGTCTGGTACTCTAAATGCCGCATAGTACAGGTCTAGATCAATTCCTGCGCCAAAAGTATGAGCTAACAACCTATCCCTCACTATCGCCAACAACTGAGAACCAATAGCAAACAAAGCAATAATGTACGCGGCTTGATGTAGGCCGCGTACTTCTCGGTACACAAAGTTTACTACTCTTTTTACCATGTTTATTACAGCGGAGACTATTCAGTCTCAGTTACTTCTTCTGAGCTAACAGCTGTCTCTTCTGTTTCTTGTAGCGTAGTTTCCGCCTCACCATCATCACTATCATCGGTAATCACCTCTTCTGCTAGAAACTCTTCTTCGGCTGGCTGAGTATTCACATTATCAAGCAAAGCCGAGTCAGCTTCTACTGATGTTTCCCTTGGATTAACTTCTTCCACTGGGGTTTCTATACCTAAATCAGGTATTTCATCTAAATCTCCATTTTCAACTTGACGGATTAACGTCTCGAGCGACTGATTGTCAGCATTGGTTTCTTGCACCTTTTTTAGGTGAGCTAACGCCGCTTCTGGTTCGTCAATCGCAAGTAGAGAAAGAGCTAGTAAGTAACGTGCATTAGCGTACTCCGTATCTAGAATAATGGCTCTACCAAATGAAGTAATTGATTCTTCATAACGTTTTTCAGCCGCGTACAACATACCGAGCTGGAAATAACGAGTTGGATTTCTTGGCTCAAGAGAAATAATGGCTTGAGTTTTTCTAATTGCTTCTTCAGTATTACCACTACTGATATCAATCTGAGCTGACAAGTAGAGAGCTTGGGTGAAGTTTGGTTTAAGCGCTAAAGCTTTGGCAATTTCAGTTTTGGCTAATTCAAAATCACCGACTCTGACCGCTAACTGAGCAATTACTAAACTATAACTTGGATCAATCGGATCGTAACTTTGAGCTTTAGCTAGTTCAGATTCCACTCTTTCTTTTGCTCCTTCAACCCCAGCCTGAGCTAAACCAGCATAGACAGCAGCCAACACTATGTAGTTATCAGGATTGGTAGGGTCATTTGCTATGGCAGTATTAGCAAAAGCCTGTGCTTGGTCTACTGCCTGCAGGAATAACTGTCGGTTTTCCTCAGTTGGTTCAGTGATAGCCAACAAACGATTCATTTCACCAATTTTTAATTGGGCTCTCGCTCTCATAAAGCGGTCATCATTAAACAGCTCATAAGCTTGGTTAGCAACCACCTCAAAATCATCAGTCGAAGTTAAGGTTCTTTGTGCTTGGTTGAATGTAGCTTCAGCTCGATATTGCTTACCGACCCCAATTAACATAGTTATCATACTAGCCACCAAAACAATAGCAGTTGCCATTAGGAAGAAGCCGCGTTTCTGATTAGTCACCAGTGGTACATTTTTGACCATACGCGGCAACAGTGCACCAGCCGAAACAAAGGCTAGACCAGTAAACAACGCTGCTAAGATCATCATGGCTGGACCTGGCTCATAGACATAGCTCATCCCCCACAGGAAGTAACTAGCAGCAAATGAAACTGAAGCAATGTAATACCATTTATTATCTGACACTTCAGTGCGCAGTAAAGTCCGGTAACCCAAATACAAAAGGCAAATGTGGAAAGCAAAGATTAGGACTCCTCCTAATAGTCCTAAGTTAATAAATAAGGTTGGCACGAAACCGCTACCCTTTATAAAATCTGTACCCCAGAACAGAGTCTGGTTTATAGTCTGGTCGCGATGAAGTCGCCAAGCGTCCACAAAACGGTTTGGACCGACCCCAAGAACAGCATCTGTCTCATAAACTCTTTTAGCCACACCAATAGTTCCTTCCAGTGAAGGTACTACTTCAGCGTAATTGACATCGACCACCTTATTTACCAACCCTCCTGCATAATCACCCGCAAAAACAAACAAACCACTGACCAGACAAATAATGGCAGTGACAATAATTGGCACTTTTTTCTTAATCACTTCTGTTTGAGCTGACTGGTTTTTTAAGAATGAATCTTTGGCTAGTAGATAAACCAAAACCATCAAAGCAAAAAAACCTACCACCAGCCAGATATTAAAGAAGTTAATGATTGACAGCAAGATAACAGATACACCTGTCAGAGCTATGATGACTGACTGCCAGACACGGTTGAGCGGGACTTGCACTAGAGTAATTAAGCCTAGAATTGTGGTTAAACCAACAAATATGGCTAGGTCATTAAAACCGCCAATTGGAGATACTGTGACTTGACTGAAGGTGCCAAGAGATAGAAAATCACCACCCAAAATCACCCGCAAAAGATTGTAGAGCAGAATTACTGTAGCCGAAACACCAAACAAAGATATCGCTCTTACTGAGGCTGCTTTAGATCCTTGCATAACTAAAACAGCTGTCATTAGAAGACCCATCAGGGTGATGAAACCGGCTGTTTGTACTTCAAAATAAGTACCTCGCAAAGCATCTTGAATATCACCTGAAGCAAAGCCAGAAATCAACGCTACTACTACCACTCCCCAGAATATCGCTAGCGAGACAGGTAACACTGTCTGTACCTTACTCATCCTTAAAGCCATTAGACTGACAGCGATAACTACCACTGACATCACCACTAAAGCTAAGATTGATTTACCAAAACCAAGCGAAGCCCATAGCTGCGGCATGAAAAACACTGGGATTAATAAGAAAAGGGCCAAAATTGCTAACCGTGATACACCAACTAATTTGTGTAATACGGTATCATTTTGACTGTCGTTGACGGCCATCGTCTCAACTTCTTCTGATGATTGTTTGGCCACCTGATTAAAATTCGGTATGAATTGATTATCGGTCATATGATGTTCTATCTCCTTAATAATGTAAGCATTATACTATCATAGGCATAAGCAAAAAAACTCCCAAACGGGAGTTTTTCGACACATAAGCCGGATTCTGTCGAATTAAACATTAATTCGGATGACTATTTACCTGGGATAAGTATTGCTACTTAACTCTAGCGACTCTTCCAACACCACTTCATATTTTAACTTTAAAACATGAAGCGGTGTTGGACACGGTCTTGCACGCAGATAAGGATTTAGCCGTTTCACTCCGCTAGTTTCCTAACGGACTATTCCCTAAGGAACCTCTCGGCTTTCGCCTATGAGCGTCTCTGCTCGCACCTCTCTAGCATCTACCAATAAATGGCAATCTAGTGACGGGTGTTACCCGCTACCCTCCTCCACACATCGTATGGGCGTGTCCGGACTTTCCTCCCCATAAAAGATATGGGGCAGCCATCGTGTTCTATCATTATGCAATAATATCAAGAATTTGCAAGCTGTACGTGGATACTTTTAAGGTAATTTGATTTGATCTCCGAGCTCTATTTGGTTGTTTGCCACAAACCCCGCCTGAGCTTCAACTACATACCAGGCTGGTATAGGTGAAGCAAATGACTCAGGAAAAGTTTCTGGTGCAACGTCTTCTTCTAGGTAGACAATCTCACCTTCTTTTGTGGCCCAGATAATATCGATTGCGTAATTCATATCTTTCATCCAAATAGAGTGTTCTCCATATGTCCCAAACACAAATAGCTTGACTACATTGGCTGGTAAAAATGGTGTATGGGACAATCCTTTGATGCGCTCTGGCAAATCATCAGCTACAGAAGCTTGCACTGGCACATCCTTAATGAACACCTCTACGGTATTTGGGTAGATAACCTGCCAATCCTTCTCCTCTAATTCTGTTTCACTTGATTCTAGAATTATTTGGTAATCACCTCGGGCGACTGACTCACGGACTTCAGCCTGGTCGTAAGTAACAGCAAAATAGAGCCAGGCGCTCCCGGCTATCAATATTAACAAGATAGCAACCATGGCAATTCGTTCAGCTATTCTCATATCTAAAATAATTAGTTACAACTATACTCGTCAAACCAGCTGTAGCTGCACATATAAAAGTTCCCCAAGCAACATCAACGACCACTAATTTCAGAGACCAATTCTGCAAAGTGGCTAGATTGGTTAAATCATAAGTGGCATAAGTAAAAAAGCCAAACAAAGCTCCCAGCACAAAACCTGACTGCCAATCCTTATTTACAATCCCTGGTAGGGTCGCAAAAATAGTTAAACCAACAAGAAAAACTAGATAAAAAACCAGGGCGGCCAACCAATCAAATTCTAGAATAGGGCCGATCTCAGAACGGTAGAAATTGCTCGCCACCAACCCCAACCAAAAAGCATCCAGAGTTAAAAATATTGGTAAACTAACCAGATATAACCGAACAAATTGATTCATCTTCATGTCGGCATTATACCATTTAGAGTAATATTATGGTGGCCAAACCAAGTAGCAAGAATAATCCTCCTACATCTGTAGCTGTAGAAATAAAAATAGTTGAAGTGGCAGCCGGATCTTTTCCTAAATGCTTCATGATTAGTGGTATAGTTGCGCCAGCTATCGCCGCAATTATATGTGCACCAACTAAAGCCGCTGCCACTACCAATCCTAATACCGGCTCTCCATTCCATAAAGCTGAAACTAAGGCAACAATTCCACCGATAATAATTCCATTTAAAATTCCAGCTATTAACTCTTTCCAAATGGCTGGTGCAGCGTTCTGAATTGAGACTGTTCCGAGGGTGATACCTCTAACCATGATGGCAAAAGTCTGAGTAGCGGCATTTCCACCCATTCCTGCTATGATTGGCATGTAGACGGACAAAATAGTAAGCGCATCAAGTGTACTCTGGAAAGACAAAACTACAGAACCGGCCAAGAAACAAGTTGCCAGATTGAGAATTAACCACTTATAACGACTACGGACTTTTTTAGCTACACTGTCGAGCGGTTTCTCACTATCATCTACACCAGCAAAATCATAAAGTGATTCGGCTGGTAAATGTCCGAACAGAAGTCTTACGGCATCAGCATAGATAATCCCTAAAACACTAGTATCATGATCTAGCACCACCACTTTCTTGCTATTAGTAGTGATTAAAGTATTGATAATATCGTTAACCTCTGACTGGTAAGTAATGGTCTGTACTGGAATGATATGTTTTTTTAGTTGGGTATTATTTCTTTCTTTAACCACCGACGATAGCTGGATTTCTCCAATCAACTGACCCTTATCGTGCACTAAAACCTCTGGGTAACGGGCAGTTTCATCATAGTGTTCGCCGATAATCTCCGCTGCTTCTTTGATAGTTAAATCTCCGGACAAAAACAAGTAATTGAAGTTTGTCAGTGACATGGTCGCTTTAGGATGAAAACGCAAGAAGAATTCCATCTTCTCTTTCACTTCCCCCTGCAATCGCTTAACAATCTTTTCACGTTTTTTATGATCAGAAATTCTCGCTAGAATATGTTGGGCTTGCTGCATATCGAGATGATCCAGCATGTCAACAATTTCATGAATCTTTAATTGTTTTAGAATTGACTGTTGAACGTAAGGAGATAACTGTTGAAAAGTAGCACTACGTTCAGGAATAGTCATAGACCGCAAGATGCTCATACGCTGTTGCGGTTTGTAGGTCAGTTTTTTTACGTAATCAATGTCCTTCTCAGCCATTTATCACCAGTATACCCTGACACTAACCTTTGGTCAGTTTAGTGGTGTACATAATACATATAAAAAAGTGCGGGATTGCCCGCACTTAATCCTACTTTTTTATTTTTTAGTTAATCTCAACTTCTCCCTCTTCTTTCAATGTTTGAATTAACTCGTCTACAATTTCTTGTTCTTTTGTGGTAACAACTTGTGTCTCGATTTGATCACGCACAGCCTCTAGTGGTGGCAAACCAGCCTCTTCTCCCCCAGCCCCATCATAAACAGCCATAACTTCTTCTTCTGTTACCTCAATTGCTTCTTCTGCAAAAACTTGATCAAGTAGTGCTTGGATTAATAACTCTTCCTTAATATCTTCTCGAAGATTATCAGCCTCCATACCCAAAGTAGCCATTCTTTCATTCAACACCTCTTCTCCACCCAATTCTTCTTTAATATTCTCAATTCGCTCATCTACTTCTTCGTCGGTCACAGACAACCCCTTTTCAATAGCTGATTGGCGTAACAACTCAGTATTTATCAAAACCTCAAGGGCTTGGGTTCTCACTGCTACCATAGTTTCTTCCTTACTAGTGTCTACCCCCTGAGCGCGTGCCAGCTCCATAAATTGCTCAATGCTTTTTGTCAGATCTTCATTTTTAATATCTGTACCATTTACCACCGCTACTGACCGGTTGGCTTCTTGAGAAGCAATAATTGTCCCAAAGATATTAGTAGAAGACCGTCCCTCTTTTTCCAACTTAAACAGGACCCCTAGTAAAACTACTGCTACCAATAAAATAGCTCCGATATAAATTTTCATCATACTAATACCAGTGCTAGCTTCTATGGTTGATTGACCAACAGTAGTGTCTTCTTTTACTTCCGTCTCTTCGACCACTACAGGAGTCTTTTTTTCAGTTTCATTATCACTCATGAACATTTTGTTACCTAACAATAATAGTTTAGGCAATTCTACACTAACTCACGACTATGACAATGCTTCGACATGCTGCGCACTCCAACTTGCCAACACCACGGCTGTGGCCGCGGCAGCGTTTAACGATTCACACTGCGGATGAATTGGAATTGAAATCAATTCGTCACACAATTCTTTTGTTTTTTCTCTTAAACCAGAACCTTCATTACCAAGTACAAAGACAGACGGTCTGGTGTATTTTTCTGAGACTGTTGAAGTAGTTCCCCTTCCTTCCAAACCGTAAACCCAAAAACCAGAATCTTGTAAGTCACGCAATGCGGTATTTACGTTAGATATAGTAACAAGCGGAATCCGAAAGGCCATACCGGCGGACACTTTTACCACGGTACCCGTCACTGGCGCTTGATTATGTGGAGGAATTAGAACCCCCTTTAGACCAAATGCAGCCGCACTTCTGATTACCGCTCCAACATTGTGTGGATCCTGTACCTCCCCTAAAACCAACAAGGCTTCATTCGCTTCACTTTTTAAGGTTGATTTGAACTCCTTATACGTAACTGTTAACTTATCCGGCAAAATCCCCAACACGACACCTTGATGAGCATCTTTTGAAGAGACTCGACGTGGCGGATTTTTCAAATTTAACACTTTGATGGGTACCTTATTATCAGTTAACAGTGTTAGTATTTGCTCAGCCGAAAAGTCTGCCGCCACATGTGCTTCCACCACTACATCCGGTCGTTTTGTTAACACTTCTACAGCTGCGTGTTTACCGAAGATATACTCTATTTCTGCTTTCATATATTAGGCGAATCGTAACACGGTTTTACTTAAAATAAAGCACTTCACTCATTGTCTGTCTTGTGCGACGGTTATACTTGTTTAATTATTTTATGAAGCTGTTACCATTCTCCTTATCTTAATTACTTCAGTACTCTTTGTCTTAGCTTTTAAGAAATTTAAACAATCTTGGATACCGCCTCTTAATTTCCCCTATTAGGAATATCAATTGATATTGACAAAAGCTTTAAATATATTATTGTAGCTCAACGCTTTTTTAACTTGTGTGGGGTGAGAAAGCCAAACAAGTTCAATATAGTCTATTGCACTCAAACATATTATTTGACTACCTACACACCCCGAAACATTAAGTTTCCTAACCTAAAAAAATGACAACTAAAACAACTAGGCGTCCAGCACGTGGGCGTCGCGCCTATTCTGGTTCAGTAAAGACTGGAGCCACGCCAAACCCCAACCGCCGCCGCTCAGGCGGTCGTTCGAGCGGTCGAAAACGTTTCCATGGTGGACACGCTCGTAGCCGTAAACCAAGCACTAGAAACGGACGGAAGCAACCAACTTTTGATCCCTCACAATTCATTAATAAAAACCCTGTTGCAATAAAAGAGGAGTCCTACCAGCCAACTCATGAATTTACCGATTTTGGTTTTCATCCAAATATCACTCAAGTTTTAAATGAGTTAGGAATCACTTCCCCTTCACCAATTCAAGACCAGATTATTCCCCTAATTAATCAAGGTCAGGATGTAATCGGCTTAGCAGAAACTGGTACTGGCAAAACAGCAGCTTTTTTGTTGCCACTAATTCAAAAGACACTTAAAAATAAAAATGAACAAACTCTAATTCTTACTCCAACCCGTGAACTTGCTCTACAGGTGGAAGCTGAATTTAGAAAGTTTAAAGGAGTATTCAAGTTATTTGCCACTTCTTGCGTTGGAGGCACAAGTATTCGCCCGCAAATTCGCGCTCTTAAACGCAACAACCACTTTATCATCGGCACTCCAGGAAGAATCCTAGACCTTATTGGACAAGGTGCCTTACGCACCGATAAGGTTACTAGTGTGGTTTTAGACGAAGCGGACCGCATGCTCGACATGGGCTTCATTCACGACATGAGAAAAATTCTAGGTCACGTCACCAAAGAAAGACAGACTCTCTTTTTCTCTGCCACCATGACTAAAGAAGCTGAAAAGTTAGTTAATGATTTTATGATTGACCCCACCACAATTTCAGTTCGCAAGAAAGATGTAACGGATAGTATTGCCCAAGACATTGTGCCATTTGAACATACCCATAAATTTGAAACGCTTTTAGCTCTGCTATCTAAACCCGAACTGAAGCGAGTGATTATTTTTGGCTCTATGAAACACAGTGTGGAAAAACTGGCCAAAGAGTTATGTCAAAGCGGCATTGGCGCCGAATCAATTCATGGCAATAAAAGCCACGGCCAAAGACAACGCTCCTTAGCTGCTTTTAAAAGCGGCAACGCCCGGGTACTAGTAGCTACTGACGTGGCGGCTCGTGGTATCCATGTCGACAATGTGTCACACGTAATCAACTACGACCTACCTAACACTTTTGAAGACTACGTTCACCGCATCGGTCGCACCGGTCGCGGCACTAAGCGTGGAGAGGCACTGACATTTGTCCCAAAGAAATAACCCAGACCAGTCGTTTCGCTTCCAGCACATAAAATAAAAAGCCTGCTTATAAGCAGGCTTTTCCTCTGTTTAGGTACAATTATGCAATCATCTGCAACTCTTTTTCTTGCAGCCAAATACTGGAGATTTCACGTTTGCCATCGAGATACCGAAATCGATATGTCACACTATCACCCACTCGTGGCAGTCTAGGCCAGCGTCTAGTCAGGTGAATTGGTGCCCTGGTTTCTTTTCTACCATCCTTGGATGTCAGTATTATGTAGCACTTCCGACAGTTAACCTTCTTTATACTACCTAGCAAAGTTTCTTGATTGCGTCGTTTTTTAGCCACCTATGGCCTCCTTGGGAATTTACTGATTACTCAATACTTATGAGCTGTCGTATAAAAACACAGGCTAAAAAACTAGTCAAATCTTAATAATCAGTCCATACCGCTAATTCATTACCATCAGGGTCAACAAACTGAAAGCGTCGTCCACCCGGAAATTCAAAAATATCTTGAGTCAGAGTTCCTCCGGCTTCTACCATCCGAGCGAGCGAATCTTCAATATTACTGGAATACAGCACTACTAAAATACTGCCAGCAACGGGTTCGCCTACGGCGAACCCGCCGTCTACATTCTCGCCTGAAAAAGCGGTGTATTGATCGCCGTAATCAGTAAACTTCCAATCAAAAGCTGCTTGGTAGAAAGTTTTAATACGCTCTAAATCAGGTGATAAAAATTCAATATATTGAATCTCTTGATGTACTAATTTCATACAAAATTAATGAGCTACTAACCACCCAAACCAAACCCATAATAAGTCAGATAACAACCAGCCAGTAAAGCTACCACCATCACCACCTTACGACATTTACCTGACATCATTTTACTGGCTGCTCCGGTAATTAGTTCTGGGAAAGCAATATAAGTAATACCCTTAAGAACCGCTGCCCAACCAAAAAAAGTGACCAAACCACGCCAGTTCATCTCCCAAATATTGTGCGTTAAAATCACCGCTAAACCACCCATTACCCCAACAAAACCTGCGATTGCCATCGAGAAAGCTGAGGTACGCAAATCATTAATCATGCGATCAATTAGATCTGACTTCAATAATAGTGACACCATAAAAATAATCATGGTGAGCCCAAATAACTGAGCTAAAAATAGTGAAAGTTCCATATAAAAATATTAAATGGATAATGATTCTCCTCCCCTATATTTTAGTATACCGTTCGCTACTGAAAAAACTAGTTTGCTATTCTTTTAAGCTGGACGAATTGCAATGTAGCGCTGTTTCCATGCTCGTAAAAACTTATCTACCGGTAAAACACCACCCCCAGTTGATTCAGCCGGGTCATTGTAATAAACCTGTCCGTCTTTAATGCCGTTTACTACAGCCAAGTGAGGAATAGGGTTAGTTGGTTCAAACGTATAATGAACTGACACCATTACCGGACCAGTAGCGACCACGGCCTCGAGCTCAGCCAAAGCACCCGCTTGGCCTAAATGAGATAGGCTGACACTTTGGCCTGTTAAATTATATCTAGCAGCCAAATTAATCAGACCTTGATGAGTCCAGCCGGCTGAATCGAGAAAAGCATTTGTAGCAATACCCCGTCCCAACAAACTATCAACTGACTCAATGCTGTCTTCTGTATAAAAATCAATTAGCATCGCTAAACTCGCAATACCACATCCTACCTTTTGCCAATCTGGAGCACTGATGTCTTTGAACTGGGAATAAAATGGAACTATATACACTCTAGATTTTACATCCGATAATTGACTAGGTTCTGGTACAACTGAAAAATCTATCATGTCCACTCCTTCTAGTTCTGTCATAGTTCTAATTAAAGAAAGCTCAGTTTGCTCTTGTGCAGTGGATTCGGTAGCTGATTCTGATACCACTAAAAAAACCGCTGTCGATCCAGCTGGTCTAGGACCGAAAGCGGCCAAAAACAAAATCACTGTCAGAAGTACTTTTATCAAATTAATTAATAGTTTATCGTAACTATTATTATTGACACAACTTATTATTTATTTTTTAATCTTTAACTATAACCTCCGTACCTAATTCAGCCCAATTATATAAACGCTCGGCGGTTTTTGGTTCAAGATTGACACACCCATGAGAATATTGTGAACCAAAACTATCGTGCCAATAGGCGCCATGGATTACAGCTCCTCCATCCGTGAAGTATAGGTTCCATGGCACTCCAGGCAAGTCATAATATTGTTTATCTATTAAATTTGGTAAAGGCCCCTGCATATACCGACTAGGAGTTTTTTTGAAGATTGTAAATGAACCACGTGGAGTTGGAGTAAGCTCCAAACCAGTTGAAATATCTGTTTCCAAAAACAACTCGTTACCTTCAAAGGCGTAGAGTTTTTGCTCTGAACGATTCACAGTGATGGTCTTCTTGGTAGTAGTTGAATAATCATGCTCCCAGATGGTTCTGTCCCCCTCGTCCAACAAAATTCTCACGTAATCACCCGCTAAGTACCAGTCTCCTTTCACTCTTTCTGGGTAACGCAACCATTCATCAAATACTATTTTCAACCATCGCTGTCCGTCTCGCTCAACCATCCCACCAACTTTTAAAACGACCCCATTACGCAAACGACTCTGGATTGGATACTCGACTCCTGGGCCAGACCGCACCAGTAAACAGTCTCCTTCATAGTGAGCATCACAACTATCTACAACTTCCACATATTCAAACACCACTTTTTCAACCGGTAGTAATTCGACTGTCTGCTCAGTTGTTGAAGCAGTTACCACCACTACTTCTTCATCAGCCAAAAATGGAGAAGGGGGTTTCTCGATATCCTCAATATTAATCTTCTCTTCTGACTGATCAACTTCCACTACATGAGCTGGGCTACCTCGTAACACGAGACCGCCTAAAATTAATACTAAACTCATCAAGGTGTAGATTATCAGTGAAGCAGTGTGGTCAGATAGTTTTAAAGTCATAACTATTACACTATAAATACTTCTTTTCAGATTAACAATCAAGCCTCCTATATTAGTTACTTTTATCCTGTATATAACCCTGTTAATAACTAGCGTGAAAACCGTGGATAAGACCTGTTTAAAAGCCAGTATAAGTAGTTGAAAATATCTTATAAGTTATACCCCCCTTAAGGTTGACCCCACCACTAAGGGGAGTATATTGGGAAATGGGAGTAGTAAAAGATAAAGGAGATGCAAAATGAATACTCAACCAAGAGTCAGGGAGCGGGTAACAGATTTTTTGCCCCCTGTTAGCAAAATCCATGTTAGCAACAAAACCTATAACTGGATACAGCTTGGACTTATGTGGACTCCCCCACACCTCATCGAGACCTGTCTGAATCTGCATAAAGTATTTATCACCAGGAACGAACTAGCATCCCACTGGGTAATGCACCATTCAGAACAGTTTTCCAACATTTTTTCTCACGGAGAATAATAAAGAACCAAAAGTACATTTAGTAACAAAGATGTTACTAGAACAGACCCGTCAGGGCCTGTTTTGTTTTTTAACTGATGGTGCTATCCTGTCTTATATGACAGACCGAAAAGTCCTTATCGTTGAAGACGATAACGCACTGCGAGATATTTACCAAACAGTTATTAGTGGAGCTGGAATAGAAACAATTACTGCCAGCACCGGCGAAGAGGGTGTAAATTTGGCAACTAAACACCACCCAGACGTCATCATGATGGATGTTATGCTGCCTGACATCTCGGGTCACGAGGCGGTTAAAAAAATCCGACTAGATGCCTGGGGTAAGAAAGCTAAAATTATCTTTTTAACCAACCGAGATGATGCGGAGAGTATTTTTCAAGCAGTTGAAGAAGGTAGCGAGGAATATATAATCAAGTCCCACACCAGCAATCAGGAGTTACTCAACAAAGTTAGAGCGTCAATGGTTAGTTAAAATAAACGCGGTCCCATTGGGACCGCGTTTATTCTTTTATAAACTTATATCTTAGATAAAGTTTATTCAGTCGTCACTCCATCAAAATGCACCTCAGCATCATCTGCTTT